>NZ_CP019225.1:3133112-3252942 GCF_010222815.1 Synechocystis sp. CACIAM 05
TGCCGGGATTCTCGGTGGTGCTTTGTTATGTGCCATCCATGGTGCCACGGTGGAAAATACCCTGTTTGAAGACGGTGAAGATTCCAACACCTTCCGGGCGTTTGAACCTACCCAAGCGGAAGAAACCTACTCCATGGTGACTGCCAACCGTTTCTGGTCTCAGATTTTCGGTATTGCTTTCTCCAACAAACGGTGGCTGCACTTCTTCATGTTGTTCGTTCCCGTAACTGGTTTGTGGATGAGTTCTGTGGGTATCGTTGGTTTGGCATTGAACCTGCGGGCTTATGACTTCGTTTCCCAGGAACTGCGGGCTGCTGAAGATCCGGAATTTGAAACGTTTTATACGAAAAACATTTTGTTGAACGAAGGGATGCGTGCCTGGATGGCTCCCCAAGATCAACCCCATGAAAACTTTATCTTCCCTGAGGAGGTTCTCCCCCGGGGTAATGCTCTCTAAGGTTTTGTCAAACAGTCATCACTCGAAAAATGACCAAAAAATAAAACTAATTGAGCAAAACATCAGCAATTAGCTAAAGTTGGGAGAGTGTTACAGCTCTCCTTTTTCTTTTGCCCTAGCCGATGATTATTGCCATCACTGCCCTCAAAGGGGGCGTTGGGAAAACTACCACCGCTGTCCATCTGGCGGCCTATCTGCAACAAAAGGATCAAACATTGCTGATTGATGCGGACCGTAATCGTTCGGCATTAATCTGGGCGAGGGAAGAAAAATTACCTTTCTACGTTGCTTCCCAAGCGGGCTCCACTGCGTTAATCCGTAAGTATCCCCACATTGTGGTGGACACCAGAGCTATGCCGGAGTTAGATGAATTTCGGGACTTGGCAGAGGGGAGCGATTTATTGATTATTCCCACCACTCCCAATCATTTGGATTTGGATGCGACTTTAAAGGCGGCGGACCAGTTGGCCTCCCTCAAGGTTAACTACAAGATTTTGTTAACTAAGGTAGATGCCCGTACCCGTAGCGGTCGCGAAGCAAGGAAATTATTGCAGGCGGAAAATTTACCTCTGTTCACAACGGAAATTCCCCTATTGGTGGCTTTTGAGCGGGCTTCCCAGTCGGGGGTAATTATTCGAGATTACGTTGATCCCCGTTCCCATTTGGCCTGGGGGCGCTATAAGGCGGTGGGCCGGGAAATTTTACCCTAGACTTTGGCACAATATTTGATGACGGTTCCCTACCCTACTCCCCTACTAGCTACATCCAGCAAAGCTTTGTACCATCAGGTTTCCAGCCTGTTGCTGTATCAAGGTATTTTCGACAATCCCATTGGGGAAGCTTTTTTAGATTTGTTGCGCTGTTTGCACCACAATGGCACGAATCAAAAGCCGGAAGCTACGGTTTGTTTGCAAGCCTATGGGGTGTGGTTTCGCCATTTGGCTGAGGCGGGTCAGAGTTGGCAGGACTTTTTACTCGATCGCCTGTTGGAGGATGAGAATCCATTTAGTGTGCGGGTGCAAAGGGAAGAATTGACCCAATTGCCAACCAGTTTGCAGGATGCGGCTCGTCATGACCTGAATTTGATCCAAATGGTGTATCAATGCCCACCGGAACAGATTTTACAGTGGGTAATCATTGCTTCCCAAACTCCAGTGGCGTTAAAGGCTTGGCAGGTGTCCAACCAACTAGAGTTTCCTGCAGAAGGCGGCCAAAACTGGGGCGAAAATTTGGATTATCTGGTGGCCCATTATCGACAGAAAGGCGTGGGAGCCGTGGCCCATTACCGGGCTTTTCGTTGGCAGGGGAAAAACTTACAGGGGGTGCCCCAAATAGATGGCGTTCGATTGGCGGACTTAGTGGGCTACGATGACCCCCAAAAGACCCTCTGTCAAAATACGCAATGCCTTTTGCAGGGACTGCCGGCCCTAAATGTGTTGCTCTATGGCAGTCGGGGCAGTGGTAAATCTTCTTTGGTGAAAGCCTTGGTTAATCAGTACGGTGATCAGGGTTTGCGCTTAGTGGAGGTATCTCCCCGGGATTTGATTACTCTGCCTTTATTGGTGGAAAAACTACGTACCTATCCGCAGAAATTTATCATTTTTGTTGATGATCTTTCTTTTGAAGAGGAAGATGAGCGTTTTAAAAGTTTAAAGGTTGTCTTAGAAGGGGATTTGGTCGCCCGCCCCGCCAACGTGGTCATTTATGCCACCAGTAACCGCCGTCATTTAATTCGCGAGTTTTTTGGCGATCGCCCTTCGCCCCAGGATGCTGACGAAGTACAGGCTTGGGACACGGTGCAGGAAAAATTATCTTTTAGTGACCGTTTTGGTTTAACCCTAACTTTTCCGCCGGCTAACCAGGACACGTATTTGATGATAGTACACCACTTGGCTAAACAGGCGCAGATTAATTTATCGGAAACGGAGTTAGATTTCCGGGCTAAACAATGGGCCACCAGGCATAATGGGCGATCGGGCCGCACAGCGAGGCAATTTGTGGATTATTTAATCGGCGAGCAGGGTTTGACTTCCCCTTAACATTTTTCGTTTTAACATCACCATGGATTGGCAACTGTTTGGTCTAAGTTTCATCACCGTTTTTCTAGCGGAAATTGGCGACAAAAGCCAGTTGGCGGCGATCGCCTTGGGGGGTAGTGCCAAATCTCCTCGGGCCGTATTTTTCGGCTCCGTGACAGCGCTAATTTTAGCTAGTTTCCTTGGGGTTTTGGCGGGGGGGAGTTTAGCTCAATTTTTACCCACCAAACTTCTCAAAGCATTGGCCGCTCTGGGTTTTACCATTATGGCCCTGCGCCTACTCTGGCCCGGCCGAGAAGACTAGATCACCGATCGCAATTTTTCCACCCAGTCCAGCAGGCGATCTCCATTAACCCGGTAACTGAGGGGATGGGCAATGAGGCGAGCACTACTGTCGAACAAAACTTCGATTTCCATCAAGCCATTCTCTTGGAGAGTGCGACCAGTGGAAACTAAATCAACAATGGCTTCCGACATGCCCGTAATGGGCCCTAACTCCACCGAACCATAAAGGGGAATAATTTCCACCGGCAAATCCAAACGTCGGAAATGCTCCAGGGCACAATGGACAAACTTAGAAGCCACCCGACCATGGGGCGGTAAATCCACTGATCGCCGATAGGGACTGGCCTGGGGCACGGCCACCGAAAGACGACAGCCACCAAAATTTAAATCCGCCAACTGGGCCACCGCTGGCTTTTTTTCCCGCAGAATGTCATAACCCACAATGCCCAACTGGGCCTGGCCGTATTCCACATACACCGGCACATCCCAAGCCCTCACCAACAAAGCCTTAGCCTGATTAGTGGGATCAACAATTTGTAACTGACGGTTTTTCGGTTCGAGGAAAGCAGAAAAATCTAGGCCAATTTGCTGAAAACGGTCAATACTATCCCGCAACAACGAGCCTTTCGGTAAAGCAATGGTGAGCATAACAATTTAGGGTTGACCCGACTGCGGGGCTGGGGGCACTTGCCAATTATCAATGATACGTTGCCGCGGCCTGGCGATCGCCAAAGATCCTGCCGGCACATCCCGATTAATCACCGATCCCGCTGCCACCGTTACCCCTTCTCCCACCTGCACTGGGGCCACAAACACACTATTGGCACCGGTTTTAGTGCCACTACCAATTACCGTTGCATGCTTACTCACCCCGTCATAATTAGCGGTAATGGTACCAGCCCCCACATTGACCCGCTGTCCCAGCATCGCGTCCCCCAGATAACTCAAATGGGCCACATTGGATTGGGCACCAATGACAGATTTTTTCACTTCGACAAAATTGCCAATGCGACAGTCGGCTTGAATATCCGCTTCCCCGCGAACGTGGCTATAGGGACCAAGGCGACAACCATCCCCAATCTGACTTTGGCTAACCACAGAAAATAGAACCGATGCCCCAGATCCAACAATACTATCTTCGATCAGGCTACCGGGGCCAATGCGACTACCCCTACCAATCACGGTGTTACCCCTTAGGTGAGTGTTGGGTTCAATGATCACATCTGCTTCTAGTACTACTGTGTCGTCAATAGTGATGCTATCGGGGTTGATCAAAGTAATGCCCTGGGCCATCCAGTCATCCTTGATGCGATTTTGTAAAATATCATTGGCCGCCGCCAACTGTTTACGGTCATTGATGCCGTTAATTTCCAAATAATCATCCACATCCACCGCCATCACCTGGTCTAGGTAATCTACCACCTCAGTTAGGTAATATTCCTGTTGATCATTGTTGGCTGATAATTTGGGTAAAGCGGCTGCTAATCGGGGCCAGTGGAAGCAATAAATACCGCCATTGACTCGATGGTTTTGCCGTTGGGCCGCATTGCAATCCCGGTCCTCAACAATTTGGGTAACCAGATTATCCCCGTTGCAAAATACCCGGCCGTAACCCTTCGGATCTGGCAAATGGGCTGTGAGCAGAGTCGCCGCATTGCCATGGCTTTGGTGGGTAGCAAGCAAATTTTCCAAGGTTTCTGACCGGAGCAGAGGGGCATCCCCATTCAACACCAACAAATCCCCCTGGTAATCCTGGAGGCAAGGCAGTAACTGCTGAATAGCGTGGCCAGTCCCCAACTGTTCCCTTTGCTCAACAAATTCCACGTCCGATCGCCCGGCCAAAGAAGATTCCACGGCGGCGGCTTGGTAGCCCACAATCAATATCTGTCTTTCCGGGGCCAGGGGACGGCAACTTTGTAATACCCTTTCCACCAAACTGTAGCCCCCCAATTGGTGGAGCACCTTGGGTAAATCTGATTTCATGCGGGTGCCTTTCCCCGCCGCTAATACTGCAACCGCCACCATAATGGTTTTCTGTCCTGATCGTCGCCATTGAGTATATCGTGATTGGGGCAAGGCAAATTCAGGGGGAAAACTACCAGCCAGTCACCGTTGGCAAAACCTTAACAAAAAGTTTAGAGTTGCCCAAAGTCTAGAAAATTAAGTATTTATACGGAAGTGCAAAGAATTGTAATCGATAATACAGCAAAGCCCCCCTTTGTTTGTATTTAGGGTTAGGTTATAGTTGTGTATGAGTTTCAACTTTGGTGGCTTTTATGAGTACTGCAACTTTAACACCCCTTCCTTCCTCCGGTTACGACATTAATATGCTCAAGGATGAGGCTCGCTTGTTAGTGGAGCAGGGCACAGTAAGTCGTCACCAGCCCATTTATGTCCTCTGTCAGTATATTCCTGCCCGGGAATGGGTCTGTGTGGAATGTGAATTGGAAAGGAATGACTATTTACTGCGGGATCAGATTGGTGACTTGATGTCCTGTGAATATTGGGAAAATGATTAACTGATTAGTTTTGGTTATAACTTTTAAGTTAGTTATTTCGTTTGTTCTAAGTCTAACGTTCCGGTCTATTCCCAATCCCAGTCCCCCTGTAAATTATCTAAATCCGTTTGCTCACAAAAACTTTGGAGTTCTTGATGCTCCTGACGGCGGGAATGACGGCGATATTTTTTAGTTTCTAATTTTGGTTCATCGTACTCCTGGCCATCACTGCCGGTTTTAGTTTTCAAGCCTGTGTCCGTTTCCCTAGAATTTTCCGGGTTTTGCTGGGCCAAAACTTCCTCCAGAAAGGTTAGGTAATGTTCATACCTTTCCCAATCCTGCCCCACTGCACAGTCCGGTTCTCCCCGGTGCAAACAGTCTTTAAAAAAACATTCCTGCCCTGTTAACTGTTGTCGGGCTTCGGGAAAAAGATGAATTAGTTGGGCCGGTTCAACGGCCAGGTCTGGTTGGTTGAAGCCTGGAGTATCGGCTAGTAGCCCCCCGTGGGGAAGGTCAAATAGTTCCACATGGCGAGTGGTGTGGCGCCCTTTTCGCAGTTTGCCCGACACATTTTTGACCTGTTGTTCTACCCCTGGCACCAGCAGGTTGATCAGACTGGATTTACCCACTCCAGAGGGGCCGGCCATGAGGCTAATACGGTGTTTTAGTTTTTCCTGTAATTTTTCCACGCCCCAGCGATTTTCCACGCTGATAATGATCGGTGCGTAACCCCAGGCCGCCAGGCGATCGCCCCAGAATTTAACATCGGTTTCCTGCACCAAATCCTGTTTATTGAAGCAAAGGCTAATTTCCAGTCCCGTGGCTTCTGCTTGCACCAAAAATCGACTTAACTGCCATTCTTCCAGGGGAGGATCGGTGAGGGCAAAAACTAAACAAATTTGTTCGGCATTGGCCACCGGTGGCCGCTTCAACACAGTGCGGCGGGGATAAACTTTGGCGATCGCCCCTAGATCCCCCTCGGCCACCATGGGCACTGGTGCAGTATTGCTACGACCATGCAACAACAAAGAAGGAGGTAATTCCACCCGGACTTGATCCCCCACCATGACCTTTTGCCCCACTTTTTTCAGACGGGTACGGCGGGTGCAGAGTAGTGGTTGAGACGTCACATTCCGTAGTCGCACCCAATAGTAGTTAGCTTGAACGGCAATAACCGTACCTTCATCCGTAGCTTTGGTCATTGGTCAACCTCTAGTTCCCTAGGGAACTGTCGCCGGAACGGTAATGGTTAAACAATAGGCCGATTCTCCCTCCAGTGCTTTTAGGGATTGCTCCGTATAGCCTTCCAGCTCCAAGCTATGGGGTACCTGCTCCACTGGTTCTCCCTCATCTAGCCAGACTTCCAGGCATTGTCCTGGGGCCATCTGGGCCAATTTGAGCTTAGTGCGAACAAAATTAATCGGACAGGGAGTGCCCCGCAGATCTAGCAAGATTGGTTCATTATCCAGGCTCATTTATGGAATAGTCCCCCTAAAAATCCTTCCAAGCCCCCTTTGCCATGGCTCTCCCCCTTGATGGTGGCTAGTCTTTCCAGTAGCTCCCGCTCTTCCGAGTTAATCCGGGTGGGAATTTGTACCTTAACCGTGATTAGATGGTCGCCCCGAATGGTGGCGTTGCCTAATTTGGGCACCCCTTTATTTTCCAGGGTTAAGACGGTGTTGGGTTGAGTGCCGGCGGGGATAGTCAATTCTGCTTTACCGTCCACTGTGTCCACTTCCAGACGACAACCAAGGATGGCTTGGAGATAGCTCACTTCCAAATTGGAACGAATATTCATCCCTTCCCGGACAAAATGCTTATCCGTTTCCACCATCAGGAAGACGTACAAATCCCCTGCAGGACCACCCCGTAAACCAGCATCTCCTTCTTTACCCACCCGCAAACGGGTACCATCATCCACTCCGGCGGGAATGGTAATTTTCAGCTTTTTCGTTTCCTGTTTGCGGCCGACCCCGTTACAGGCTTCACATTTCTGTTCAATGACTTCGCCGCTGCCGTTACAGGTAGGACAGGCGGAAACTTGGGCAAAACTGCCAAAGGGAGTGCGGGTGGCCCGACGGACTTGTCCAGCGCCATTACAGGTGCCACAGGTTTTAACCCCAGTGCCGGGCTTGGCCCCAGTGCCCTCACAGACCTGACAGGATTCCAAGTGGGGAATGCGAATTTCTTTTTCGCCGCCAAAAATAGCTTCCTGGAAAGTTAACTGTAAATCTAGCCGTAGATCATCCCCCCTGGTGGGACCATTAGCTCGACGACGACCCCGCTGCTGGCCGCCCATGCCACCGCCAAAGCCACCAAAAATGGTTTCAAAAATGTCGGCAAAATCGCCCATATTGCCCACATCGAAGCCCTGGGCACCGCCACCGCTGACCCCCGCTTCACCAAATTGATCGTAGCGTTGACGAATTTCTGGCTCCGATAGCACTTCGTAGGCCCGGTTAATTTCTTTGAATTTTTCCTCTGCTCCTGGTTCTTTATTAACGTCAGGATGATATTTCCGGGCTAACCGACGGTAGGCTCGTTTGATTTCATCTTTATCAGCATCCCGCGTCACTCCAAGCGTTTGGTAATAATCCCCAGGCATAATGCGTCGATGTTTTGCTTAACAATAATTGACAAGGCTTCTGTAGTGTTTACTGTAGCAAACTCTCGCCCCCAGATGGTTGCCCAGAAATCCCCACCTCCGCATCTTAACCAATGTCGTTGCGGACTCCGTTCAGACCAGCCAGGGCAATGGCAATGGCATCTACACTATCGTCGATGGGTAAGTCTTCTAGACCAAAAAAATTCTGCACCATGGTGGCTACCTCTGCTTTATCAGCTCTACCATTACCCAAATGGCATTTCCAACTAGATTGATGCAAAAAAATAGGTTGAATACCCTTTTCTCGGTAAATAACCAGGTTAATCACCCCCAGAGCCTGCATCACCCCCCCTGCCGCTTTGATTTGTCGGCTGAAGAAGGGCATTTCCATGGCGATCGCCTGGGGGGAAAATTCTTCTAATAGGGCGTGGATATCTTGCTCAATTTCCACCAACCTTTGCGGGGTGCTGAGGTGCTTGGAAGTTTCGATGATGCCGTAGTCCACCAGTTGGGCAGATAGATCCGGCTGACCGTCGAGAATAGCCCAACCAATAATGGCTAAACCGGGGTCAATGCCCAACCAGCGTTGGGCCGCTTCAGTTTGATCCATTAGGTTAATTATTTTGATCTAGTTCAGCTAAAATTTCCACGGCTTGCTCACACAAAGCTCCATGGTGGGAACCATTGCTAGCCAGGATACCGCCCCATTGCCGCACGTCGCCCCGGTTATACACAACAGGAGTCTGGTCAAAATAGGTAAACTCTCCCCCCGCTTCGGTGAGAATCAACTCCGGGGCCGCAAAGTCCCAATCCTTAGCGGCGGATTTACCGGAGAGGGAAATGTACACATCGCTCTGTCCCTCCAAAATCGTGACGATTTTACAGCCCACACTGCCCACATAATGGCGATCGCCAAAGGGTAAACGGTCAATCAAATCTTGGAAACGTTGGTCCCGATGGCTACGGCTCACTACTAGGGTTAAAGATTCTAATTCAGTTTTAGGCTTCACCTTCACTGGGGTTATTGCCCCGGCTTTGGTTTCTCGAAAACAGCCCTGACCTTGGATGGCATAGTAAAGCTTTTGGGCTTCCGGCATGCCCACTAGGGCCAACACCGGCCGCTGGCGATAGGTCAAAGCAATATGCAGGGCATATTCCCCGGTTTTATCAATGAAGTCCCTGGTGCCATCGAGGGGGTCAATAATCCAAACCCAATCCTGGGGTAATGGTTCGTTGCCCTGGTGGGTTTCTTCGCTTAGATAGCCAAATTCTTCCGGGTTAAAGGTAGCTTGCAAAGTAGCCAAAATATATTGATTGGCCGCCAAATCCGCCGCTGTTACGGGGCCATCCTGTTTATCTTCGTTGGCATTTAAATTGGTCTGATTCTGGCCACTGTAGTAGGACTGAAGAATTTCCATTGCGCCCCAGCCAGCGGTGCGGAGAGTAGTTAAGCCGGAATCTAGGTTGGGTAAAAGCTCGCTTATGACCATAGGAATAAATGCAGTGGCATCGAAAATTAAAGGGGCGATTCTAATTCAACCACTCCAGGCGTTGGGCTGGGTAAGATTGTGTTTAGGCATTGGAGCCAAATGCCTAAGTCCCATTGGTCATTGGCAGTAATATCGCTCAAAATCCCAACAGAGTAAAGCGCACCAAACGGTAGCCCAGGCAAAGACAGAACAAGACAATCAGGGCTGTCAAGCTGGTGAGTACAATGCGCAAAAGCACTTTTTCGTAATCACTCCACAGTGGATTCACGGGGAAATTTTTTCGCTTTTGAACAATCCATTCAGACTAGTTAGATTGGCTGGCCGGAGGAGCTTGGGCAACAAAATTAACGATTCCATCCTACTATTTAAAGTTGGAATGAGCTAATTTCACCCTTTAGCCGCAAAAATATCCTCTGCATTGACCGTCAATTTATGGAAATTCGCCGCCGGCCTCCTAACCCCCCCATCAACGTTGATATTCTTCAGTATCAAATTAAGCATCCAGAAGCGGCTCCCCGTCACATTCTGGAGGAAATTGTTTGGCATAAGGAAAAGGAAGTGGCCCAACGGCGGGAATTAGTCCCCCTGGTCAAACTCCAAAGTTTAGTCAAAGACATGGCTCCCCCATTGGATTTTGTGGGGGCATTGCGCCAGAGTCCCCGGCAACCGGCCTTAATTGCCGAAGTAAAAAAAGCTTCCCCCAGTAAGGGCATTATTCGGGCGGATTTTGACCCAGTGGCGATCGCCAAGGCCTATGAAGCAGGAGGAGCCAATTGTTTATCGGTGTTGACGGACGAGAAATTTTTCCAGGGTAGTTTTGAAAGTTTGCAACTGGTGCGGTCAGCGGTGCAATTACCCTTGCTGTGTAAGGAATTTATTATTTACCCCTATCAAATCTATCTAGCCCGGAGCCAGGGGGCAGATGCGGTGCTGTTAATTGCCGCTATCCTCAGCGATAAGGATCTACGTTATTTCCTCAAAATTATTGAAGGTTTAGCCATGGCGGCGTTGGTGGAAGTCCATACCCTGGAGGAACTGGACCGGGTTTTGGCTTTGGACGGGGTGCAACTAATCGGAGTTAATAACCGTGATTTGCAAACCTTTACCGTTGATCTGCAAACTACAGAGGATCTTTTTGCCCAACGACGGGAGCAATTGACCCAAGCCGGCATCACTTTGGTTAGCGAATCCGGCATTTATGAATTGGCTGATTTGCAAAGATTACAGCAGGCTGGGGCCCGGGCTGTGTTAGTGGGGGAATCCCTGGTCAAACAACCGAATCCCCAACAGGCGATCGCCGCTTTGTACGGTGAAGTTTAATTGGCGCAGTAACACCTAGGGTGATAAATCCACCGATTCTCCATTGCCATAGTGCTGTTTTTGCTGTTGGAGCACCAATTGTTGTTTAACGGCAATTAATTCCTGGTCCCGTTGCTGGAGCATTTCCGCCATTTGTTGGATGGTTCTCGCCAAAGCGCCCAATTCGTCGGCTCGATTGGTCACTTCCTCCAAACCCAACTGGTCTGCTTTAAAACTGTTATTTTCAATGGCGGCGGCGATCGCCGCTGTGACGTAATAAATTTGGGCTAAATCCTCCACGCTACGGTGGTGCCGAGCTTCAAAGGCATCCATCACTTGGTTGTAGCGACCGGCAATGTGCCCCACTTCGGTAAAAGGGTTAACGGGCACCCGCAAACTTAAATCATGGGTTTTGGCTTGGCGGTCCATCACCTGAAAAAGTTCATAAGTTTCAGTCGTAGCCTGGTGTTCCGAAACATTGAGGCCAATTTCTTCATCTTCCGGGGAAATGCGCAGGGGAAAAACCCGATTGAGCAATGTTAAAAGTACCCAGGCTAACCCAAAGGCCCACAGCGCACAAACGCCAATGCCCAGTAGTTGTACTCCGCATTGTTGCCAACGATTTAGCCCCGTATCCACCAACGGCAATTGACCGAATAATCCCACACAGAGAGTGCCCCAGACTCCTGCCCCGCCATGGACTGCCACCGCATCCACCGCATCATCTACCCCCCAGTGCAACATTTTTTTCCCCACCAGATAGGCGATCGCCGCCCCCGTAGCTCCTATCACCATGGCGATCGGTGTCATAACCACATTAGCCCCGGCGGTAATGGCCACCAAACCAGCTAGGGAACCGTTCATCAGGGGTTCCACTTGGATCATTTTGTCTTGAAGCAAGCTAATCAGCCCCGCCATCAACATGCCCCCCACCCCGGCCAAAACGGTGTTGACCATGATGCCAGGCACCTCCGGTGTTAAGCCAAAGGTACTGCCACCATTGAAGCCCAACCAACCAAACCAGAGAATCAAAGTGCCTAGAACGGAAAAGGGCATATTGGAACCCTGAATTTTTAAGGTTCTACCAGTTTTAGGAAAACGACCTTGGCGGGGGCCAACAACGAGAATAGTAGCTAAACCGACCCAAGCCCCGACGCTATGGACCACCGTTGAACCGGCAAAATCCCGAAAGCCCAAATTTTCTAGCCAGCCCCCCGGGGTTTCTATACCTGCCACTGTGGCTAAGCCATTCCAAGCCCAATCTCCAAAGAGGGGATAAATTAACCCAGAAGCTAACCCCGCCACCAACAAATAAGCGGAAAACTTCAACCGTTCCGCCGCCGCTCCGGAAATAATTGTGGTAGCGGTGCCGCAGAACATGGCCTGAAACAGAAAAAACACCGCCAGGATGGGTTCTCCCCCTACATTGACAAAGCTATAGCCTGTGCCCCACCAACCTCCCTGGGACATTCCAAACATAATGCTGAAACCAAAGGCCCAAAAAAGAGCCACAGAAATGCCAAAGTCGGCAAAATTTTTAATGGCAACGTTAATACTGTTCTTGGAACGGGTTAGCCCCGACTCCAAACACATAAAACCGGCTTGCATAAAAAATACTAAGCCAGCACAGAGCAATAGCCAGAGCGTATCGATGGAGGTCATGGGGTTAGGGCAGCCTCTTGCCAACGGGCTTTGAGTTGTTTGCGACGGAACTGATACTGTTCAGCAAAGCGGGGAATTTCCGAGCGGTGACCAATGACAATGATGGTGTCGTTCTCGTTCAAGATTTGCGAAGGGTGGGGATGGAGAATGGTGCTACCGTCGGCTCGGCGTAGGGCAATGACAATGAAGGCTCCCTTACTGCGAACTTCCATTTCCATAATGGTGCGACCCATGGCGGGGGAATCCGGCGCCACAATTAGTTCGTCCATTTGCACTTCCACGCTTGCCAACAGGTCATTTAAAAAACCCCGTTCATCGGGCCGATTGAGAAAATCCCGCCGGTTCGATTGGGTGATTAAATCCGCCATTTGAACTGCCCCCACCGTCAGGGGTAAAATCACCTGGTCCGCCCCTGCCAGTCGCAGTTTTCTCTCCGTTTCAGGTATTTCCCCCCGGGCCAAAATGGTCAGACGGGAGTTTAATTCCCTCGCAGTCAGGGTAATAAAGACATTGGTGGCATCCTCCGGCAAAACCGTGGCCAAGGTCTTTGCTCTCATTACCCCCAACATTTGCAATTGTTCTTCCCTGGTGGCATCCCCACAATGGGCCAAATATCCCAATTCTTCGGCAATCGCCACCTGGCTTGGTTGATTGTCAATGATGCCAAAGGGCAAACCGGATTGCTTTAGTTGTTTTGCCAACACCTGCCCCATGCGGCCAAAACCGCAAATAATTGTGTGGTCAGTCAAATTGGCAATTTGTCGTTGCCGTTGTTGATTACCCAAAGCCCGATGGATCTCCCCCTCCGTAACCATTTGTACAAATGCTCCGACAATATAAACCGCCGAGGTGGTGCCCGCTAGAATTACCCCCATGGTAAAAAGTCTTTCCGCCGTGGTGGTGAGAGGCCGCACTTCCCCATAGCCCACCCCAAAAACGGTAATGACTACCATGTACACTGCTTCCGTCGTTGTCCAACCAAAGCAGATATAACCCAAAGTGGCCAGCACCAAGGTAACAACGAAAAACAGTACCCCCAGCTTGAGCCGTTGATTGGAATCCTGCATACTTAAACGGAACAAACGGCGATCGGCAAAGCCTAGGAATGGGAAAACACCGTCCGTATAGGCAGTTTATCAACCCTAATTTAGAAAATTGTGGCGAAGGACACTAAATTCCCAATTCGCCAACTCCAGACAAAATTATGAAAAAACGCAAATCTCGGCGGCAATTTAGCCCTACTTTCAATTACTAACTATCTTTACATTAAACTCACGAACTCAGCCTGTATTCATTTGATATGGCAGTTTTGGGTTATGGCAATTCCAACCAGTCTTTGACTACTTAAAAAAACAAAAGTGTAGACCTAAGCAGATTCGGGTTTAGGCAAAGAAGAAGGATGGAGCAATAATTCTGCTGTGGAGCGTTTTTCCACCATTTCCCTAGTAATCAAGCAGTGGGTTAAATCTTCCCGGGAAGGCAACTCATACATCACATCCAGCATTAATTCCTCCACAATTCCCCGTAACGCCCTAGCTCCGGTTTTACGACGGTGGGCCTCCGTGGCGATCGCCCGCACCGCATCGGGTTGAAAATCCAACTCCACATGGTCCATACCCAATAGGGTTTGATACTGTTTAACAATGGCATTGCGGGGCTGGGTCAGAATAGCAATTAAAGCATCCTCATCCAAGGGGTTAAGGCAGGCCATCACGGGAATACGACCAATAAATTCTGGAATCAGGCCAAATTTGACTAAGTCATCGGGCTCTGCCTGACGGAGCACATCGGCAGTTCTTTTTTCCTTACTTGGCCCCTCTCCCGGCCGCACAAAGCCCATGGATTTTTTGCCAAACCTTTGTTCGATCACCTTTTCTAAGCCGACAAAAGCACCACCACAGATGAAGAGAATATTACTGGTATCAATTTGAATACAGTCTTGGTAAGGATGTTTTCTACCTCCCTGGGGCGGCACATTGGCCACCGTTCCTTCCAACATTTTTAACAAAGCCTGCTGTACTCCTTCCCCGGACACATCTCTAGTAATAGAAGGATTCTCACTTTTGCGGGCAATTTTATCAATTTCATCAATGTAAATAATGCCTCGCTGGGCTTCTTCCACATCCAAATCCGCCACCTGGAGCAGTCTCAACAAAATATTCTCCACATCTTCCCCCACGTAGCCCGCTTCCGTTAGGGTGGTGGCATCGGCCACAGCGAAGGGCACTTCTAAAATTTTCGCCAGGGTTTGGGCAAGTAGGGTTTTCCCAGACCCCGTGGGGCCCACTAGAAGAATATTCGATTTTTGTAATTCCACTGCATCGCCGGGGTCAACCTCTTGATTGCGCTCCAGCAGGTTTAATCTTTTGTAGTGGTTATAAACAGCGACGGAAAGCACCTTTTTAGCCTCATCTTGGCCAATTACATATTCATCCAGGTACTGTTTGATTGCCGTTGGTTTGGGTAATTCTTCTAGGGTAAGACGGCGACGGGGCTGACCAGATTTTTTTTGTTTTTGACCTGTCCCATCCCTTTCCCCGGTTGAGGCAGGGGGTACATCCAACAACTCCTCATCCAAAATGTCGTTACAGAGTTCTACACATTCATCACAAATGTACACGCCAGGGCCAGCAATTAATTTGCGGACTTGCTCCTGGGATTTGCCACAAAAAGAACATTTCAGATGGGAGTCGTATTTGGGCATAAAACTAACCGAGGGAGGTGACGGGGGTAGTGGGGTCGGGAAGATTAGGGCGGGAAATTACCTGGTCAATGAGGCCATACTCCTTTGCTTCCTCCGCAGACATAAAGAAATCTCTTTCCGTATCTTCCTGGAGTTTTTCCATGGGTTGGCCGGTGTGTTCCACCAACATGGTATTGAGGCGATCCTTGATGTACAGGATTTCCCTGGCCTGAATTTCAATTTCCACCGCTTGACCCTGGGCTCCCCCTAGGGGTTGGTGGATCATGATGCGGGAACTGGGCAAAGCCATGCGTTTTCCCTTACAGCCACCGGAAAGCAAAAAAGCTCCCATGCTGGCAGCTAGCCCAAAACAAATGGTGACCACATCGGGGCGAATCTGTTGCATGGTGTCATAGATGGCCAGGCCGGCATAAACGGAGCCCCCGGGGGAGTTGATGTAGAGTTGGATGTCTTTTTCCGGGTCCTCTGCGTCCAAAAATAGTAGCTGGGCCACAATGGAATCTGCCACTTGGTCGTCCACAGGGGTGCCCAAAAAGATGATTCTTTCCCTTAGCAGACGGGAGTAAATGTCGAAGGCTCGCTCGCCCATGCCGGACTGTTCCACCACCATGGGAACAACGCTTTGGATGTTATTGCCCCCTAGGGTACTGAGGGGAGAACGGTAGGGAGAACGGGAGTTGACCATGGGTTAGGTACGGGGAAAGGTAGGGAAAATTAAGAAAAAGGCGGACAGGGATCAAGCCAGCGTCCAAGGAGTGGGGAAAAAAAACTTTTCCTTTACTTTGCTTTAGGTTAACTCAACTTTGTTGCCGACATGGTCTCATGTTACCTAGATTTACCGGAGCCTTGGGGGATGACCGCCCTAGGACGGGGAGGGCAGGGGGTTAATCTGCCCTGTCAATTTACCTATTCCGGAGATTTCTCCTCTAGTTTGCGGAGGCCCGGTATGCCTCTGACACCCCAAGGGTAATTTGGGCCAACGGGTTACTCTTCGTCGGAGGTTGCTTCCATGTCCACGATGGCTTCTTCCTCTGCATCGTCGTCGGGAGTATCTTCCTCAGTTTGGCTGAGGCTACCCTCCGGCAACAGTTCAACATCAGCCCATTCTTTGAGCAGATCCAGCACTTTACTTTCTGTGAGGGAACTTTCCACAAAGTTCACCAGCCGGGATTCGTCGATTTTTTCTCCCTTGAATTCCTGACGAAGCTCGTCGCAGCGTTCCTTAACTTCTGCCTCGGTGGGCTGAATTTTTTCTTCTTTGGCAATGGCCCCTATCATCAGGTCGGTTTTAAGGTTGGCGATCGCCTCTGGGCGGGAATTGTCCTTGAGGGTTTGGAGCATATCATCCCCCTGACGGAACAGTTGGGAAACATCTAGTCCCATGCGTTCTAGTTCCATGGCGGTTTGGGCCACTAGGCGATCGCACTCCTGTTTGATCATGGTTTCCGGTAAATCCCCGGTGAACAGTTCCCCCAATTTTTTCTTAATGGCAGCCTTGATGTTGTCATCGGTGCGCTGTTTGGCCTGTTCCTGGAATTGCTTCTCCAGGTCCGCCTTGAGCTCTGCCATGGTTTCAAACTCGCTCACATCTTCGGCGAAGTCATCGTCCAATTCAGGCAGTTCCCGGAATTTAATTTCTTTGAGCTTAATTTCAAACAATACATCTTCCCCCGCCACAGCTTCCAGGGGATAGTCCTCTGGAAAAGTAACCGGAATCAGTTTGGTTTCATCAACCGCCATTCCGACAATACCGTCCACAATACCAGCCACAAAACGACCGTCTTCTAGGGTCACCTCAAAATCAGACCCCTTCACTTCGGCGATCGCCTCTCCAGCTTGACCATCTTCTGCCACCTGAAAAGCGGCGTAGTCCACAATGGCCAGATCTCCAAGGGCCGCAGGACGGTCCTCCACCGGGACAAGGGTAGCCCGTTTTTCCTGTTCTCCCTTGAGCCACTGGTCAACGGCATCGGCACTGTATTCGATTTCTTCCGCCTGGGCAGTGATTTTTTTGTAGCTCTCCGGCTCATATTCCGCTTCGGGGAACACATCCGCTGCCACCTTAATGGTGAGGGGCGCTTCAGGGTCAAAGATCTGAATTAGGTTTTCCATGTCCGAGCGCAGGGAAAAATTGCCAATGATGGGCAGTTCTTCTTGCTTAACCGCGGCTTTAATGCTGTCGTCGATCAACTCTTCAATGGCCGTGGCCTTGATATAGCTTTGTCCCAAACGCTGGATAACAATGGCCCGGGGCACCTTCCCCCGACGGAACCCAGGAATATTAACGGTGCGGGTTAACTTTTTGACGACGTTCTCATAAACTTTTTTCGACGCTGTGGCGGGAATCTCAATTTCTAGCCCAACTTGACTATCTGGCAATTTTTCCTGGGTAACTTTCATTGATGGGAAATCTCGATGGTGAAACAATGGGGGCAGTGGGCACTAAGTTCACCCCTGGAGGGCTGGGAAGGACTGCAGAAATCGGTCTGTGGGCCCTTCTACCCGTGTTATGCTAGGTTCACTTAGACCGAGGGAAATGTTTCCCTTCTAGCCCCGCAACGCAATGGCTCGGGGAAGACCTGTGGCGGTCAACCCAATTGATCATAATATAAGCCGGGTGCCATTTTTTCCTAGGGCGAGAATCTTTTCCCGCCGGGGGGTCCCCCAGGCCGGTTTGAGAGAATGGGACTAAATCAATAATTTTTCTAGCTGGACAATTCAATAATGGCTTTGCGGTTTAGGGGGCAATGCCCTGCGTCACAATTAGTTTTTTCTTTTTTGGCTGATTTTTTGCCCCAACAACTTTGACCAACTGGGCCTAACTAAGCTTGATACTGCTTTCTGACTGCGTTGCCCATCTTTCGATCCCGATTAGCTACTGGAGGAGTAAGCCTTGCCATCACCGATACGCGTTGCCATCCTGGGGGCCACTGGGGCCGTTGGCACAGAATTACTGGAGTTACTGGCCAGCCGGAATTTTCCCCTGGCAGAATTAAAACTTTTGGCCTCGCCCCGTTCTGCGGGTAAAACCCTGGAGTTCCAAGGAGAAAAGTTACCGATCCAGGCAGTGGATGGTTCAGCGTTTAAAGGCTGTGACTTGGTGTTGGCTTCCGCCGGTGGTTCCACTTCCAAGCGTTGGGCAGAGGAAATTACCAAAGCCGGAGCGGTGATGGTAGACAATTCCAGCGCTTTTCGCATGGTGCCGGAAGTGCCCCTAGTGGTACCGGAAATTAATCCCGAAGCGGCCCAAAACCACCAAGGCATCATTGCCAACCCCAACTGCACGACGATTTTAATGGGGGTAGCCATCTATCCCCTGCATCAGATCCAACCTATTAAACGCATTGTGGTGGCCACCTACCAGTCTGCCAGTGGGGCCGGGGCCATGGCCATGGAAGAAGTGAAGCACCAAAGCCGGGATATCCTGGAGGGAAAAATTCCCCAAGCTGAGATTTTGCCCTATCCTTTGGCTTTTAACCTCTTTCCCCACAACTCCCCCATCACAGCTAACCACTACTGTGAGGAGGAAATGAAAATGGTGCAGGAAACCCGGAAAATCTTTGCCGCAGAAGATATACGCATCACCGCCACCTGTGTGCGGGTACCTGTGCTCCGGGCCCACTCAGAAGCGGTCAACTTGGAATTTGCTACCCCATTCCCGGTGGAATTGGCCAAAACGGCGATCGCCAAAGCTCCGGGGGTAAAACTGGTGGAGGATTGGCAAAAAAATTATTTCCCCATGCCCATGGATGCCACAGGCCAGGACGACGTGTTGGTAGGACGTATTCGCCAAGATATTTCCCACGCCAATGGTTTGGACCTGTGGTTGTGCGGTGATCAAATTCGTAAAGGGGCGGCCCTCAATGCGGTGCAAATCGCCGAATTATTGGTGGAGCGGGGGTGGCTGTAGAATTTTTCCCAACCCATCCATGGTTACTTGCCCGCTGCCCTTTTTCGTTGAGATAGTCTATGGCTGATTTTGTAAGCACTTCCCCCTTTGGCCCTGTGTTAACTGCGATGGTTACCCCCTTCAATGCCGATGGTGGGGTGGATTATGGGGTAGCGGAAAAATTGGCTGACCATCTCATCACCCATGGCAGTGACGGCCTGGTGGTCTGTGGCACCACGGGGGAATCTCCCACCCTTTCCTGGGAGGAGGAGCATGAGCTATTTCGGGTGGTTAAACAAACCGTCGGCGATCGGGGTTCCGTCATTGCTGGCACCGGGTCTAACTGTACCCGGGAGGCCATGGAAGCAACCCAGATTGCGGCCAAATTGGGGGTGGATGGTTCCCTTCAGGTGGTGCCCTACTATAACAAGCCGCCCCAGGAAGGTTTATTAGCCCATTTCCAGGCGATCGCCAATTGTGCGCCGGAGTTGCCCTTGATGTTGTACAACATTCCTGGTAGAACGGGCCAGAGCCTAGCCCCGGAAACGGTTTACCGTCTAGCGGAAGTGAAAAACATTGTGGCCATCAAAGAAGCCACCGGCAGTTTGGAGCAGGCTTCCCTAATTCGAGCCCATACCCCGGATAATTTTGCCATCTATGCCGGGGATGATGTACTTACTCTGCCTTTATTGGCTGTGGGAGGGGCCGGGGTGGTCAGTGTGGCCAGTCATATGGTCGGCGATCGCCTGCAAGCCATGGTGCAGCATTTTGCCCAGGGAGCAACGGCCCAAGCCCTCGAAATCCATTTGCAGCTAATACCCCTATTTAAAATTCTTTTCTGCGCCACCAATCCCATCCCAGTCAAAACAGCCCTGGGACTCCAGGGTTGGCCCGTAGGATCGTTCAGACCTCCCCTTTGTGCTCTGTCCCCTGGCCACACCGAACAGTTACGGGACGTACTAAGGGATTTAGCCTTACTTCCCTAGGGTAAAGAACTTGGGGATAAATATTCGATTAACCCAAGGAAGATAGACCGAATCAATTGGGAAACTTGACCTTGGCGACACCAGTCAAAGAATGGCAGTCACAAGCTGAAATGATCTTTGATCAAATTTAATCAATTACCATCAACTCCATGGCTAAATCCCTGCCCAGTGTCGATGATTTCTCAATTTTTTTCTCAGAATAGGGACCTATCCGGAATGTATATGCTAGAATGGCATGAACTTAAGAGCGAAGTAAGTTTTTCGATTCCGTCCAAACCTGAATAGATAATCCATCCCATATGCGAGCTAGTTCATTACACCGATTAGCTAAAGGCTTCAGCGTCTTCTTTCCATTTTCGATACTTTCCGAGCCCAGAATGAGCTAAATTTTTTCTGAATCAGTCTTCGTTTTTACCTTCTGGCATTAGGGCTTGCCCTCTCCCCACCGGCTCCAAAGATTGCAAATACATTCACTCCTTGGGATGTTCTCAAAACTCGGTTTTATCCTTTTCTATAAATTCCCCAAAAACAAGTGGAATGCTAATCCAAAGATTGAATTGCATCAGTCATTTGCTGACTGCTTAGCCCCGTTTTTGCTCTGCCCGGACCTCAGTTTTTTCTTCAATTTCTTCAAGTTGCACTGCGACTGTTGATTCTTAACTAGCTAAATTACAACGTTTTTTTATTTACACTATGGCTAAAAATACTCAAACCCAAGCCCTCAAAATTCTTCCCCTCGGTGGCCTGCACGAAATTGGTAAAAATACCTGCGTCTTTGAATATGACGATGAAATTTTACTGCTTGATGCGGGGCTAGCTTTCCCCACCGACGACATGCACGGCGTTAATGTTGTACTGCCGGACATGACCTACCTGAGGGAAAACCGGGAGAAAATCAGGGGCATGGTGGTTACCCACGGCCACGAAGACCACATTGGTGGCATTGCCTATCACCTCAAGCAGTTTGACATTCCCATTATCTACGGCCCTCGGTTAGCCATGGCCCTGTTGCGGGACAAGCTGGAGGAAGCCGGTATGTTGGAGCGCACCAATTTGCAGACCGTCTCTCCCCGGGAAATGGTGCGTTTGGGCAAATCCTTTGTGGTGGAATTTATTCGTAACACCCACTCCATCGCCGACAGCTATTGTCTAGCTATTCACACACCCCTGGGGGTAGTGATGCACAGTGGAGATTTTAAAATTGACCATACTCCCATTGACGGGGAATTTTTCGACCTGCAAAAGGTGGCGGAGTACGGCGAAAAAGGAGTGCTCTGTTTGCTGAGCGATTCCACCAATGCGGAAGTGCCTGGCATTACCCCCTCTGAAGCGTCTGTTATCCCCAACCTGGACCGGGTTTTTTCCCAGGCGGAAGGCCGTTTGATGGTGACCACCTTTGCTTCTTCGGTGCACCGGGTCAATATTATTCTCAGCTTGGCCCAAAAACATCAGCGGAAAGTAGCGGTGGTGGGGCGATCAATGCTCAATGTTATTGCCCATGCCCGTAAATTGGGCTACATCAAATGCCCCGATAACTTATTCGTGCCCCTCAAAGCAGCCCGCAATTTGCCCGACCAACAACAACTAATTTTGACCACTGGCTCCCAGGGAGAACCTCTGGCGGCCATGACCCGCATTTCCAACGGTGAGCATCCCCAGATTAAAATTCGCCAGGGGGATACGGTGGTCTTTTCCGCTAATCCCATCCCCGGTAATACCATTGCGGTGGTCAACACCATTGATCGCCTGATGATGCAGGGAGCCAATGTAATTTACGGCAAGCATCAGGGCATTCACGTTTCTGGCCATGCTTCCCAGGAAGAACACAAAATGTTGTTGGCCCTTACTCGACCTAAATTCTTTGTCCCCGTCCATGGGGAACACCGTATGTTGGTCAAGCATTCCCAGATGGCCCAGGCCCAGGGTATTCCCAGCGAAAATATTGTTATTGTCAATAACGGCGATGTAATTGAACTGACCGGCGATCGCATCCGGGTGGCAGGACAAGTTCCTTCCGGCATTGAATTGGTGGATCAAGCGGGTATTGTCCATGAGAGCACCATGGCTGAACGGCAACAAATGGCCGAAGACGGTTTGGTGACGGTGGCGGCAGCCCTAAGTAAAACTGGCACACTGTTAGCCTATCCTGAGGTACATTGCCGGGGTGTGGTGATGACCATTCAGCCTAAGTTGTTGGAAGAACTAATTGTCCGCACCATCGAGAATTTCCTCACAGAACGCTGGTCAGAGTTCACCCATGGTTCTAACGGCTCCACAGAGGTTAGCTGGAATGCGTTGCAAAAAGAATTGGAGTCTAGCTTGCAACGCCTGATCAAACGGGAATTACAGAGTAGCCCCATGGTTTTACTGATGTTGCAAACCGACACCCCCATCGAATTGGATCAGGTTCCCCAGAATGTAAGCACTGTCAGTGCGACTTCTGCCACACCAGCCCCCCGCAAAAAAGTGGTCCTGACTAAAACCCCAGAACCAAAAGTTAAAGCTAAACCAGAAAAGAAAGTGGTCACCACTGCCGAGCCTAGCGGCCAACCGGTCAGTACCACTAAGGTTTACCGTCGTAGCCGCAAACGCTCTACCACTTCTGTTTCTTCCTAAGATCCGGTATTGTTTTGGCTGGGGTTCTATCTATTGGGCCCCGGCCAATTTCTTTGTCAGTCCGGTAATTGTTGAGCAAAATTAATGTCCACTGTGATTCCTACCTCCCAAGAACCTGTCACCCTTCCCAATGAAATTCTAGAAATTTCCATCAGCATTGCAGTCAAGGAGTTAGACCCAACCCTAGTCAATGAACAGTTTTTGAAGTTCAGTGGCATTGTGCCCAACGAATGGGAATTGAACCAACAGCCAGTGGTAAGTAAAGCTGGTTCCCAATTGGTGTTTAAAAATGGGCTCAGCATTGTGGCCCAGCCCCGCTCCCTAACGTTTTTAGAAGGGATGAATGATAAAACGGCGGAAGTGGTAACCGTGGGCAAGGTCGCCAGTGCCTTTGTGGAAAAATTACCCAATGCCCAATACAACGGCGTGGTAGTGACACCCAAATGTTTAATTCCCCTACCGGATCAAAACGATGGGGCTCGGAAGTTCATCACCGGTACTTTGCTGGCATCCGGTGCCTGGCAAGATTTGGGCAAGGCCCCCGTACAAGCGGCGGTGGAATTCACCTATCTTTTGGAAGGCTGTCAATTTAACCTCAAAGTTAACCAGGCAACTTTGCAGATTCCCGATCGCCAGGCGGTGAGTGCGTTGTTATTTGCGGGTAACTTCAATTACAGCTTGAATAATCCCAATCCCCAAGAACGGGTCAGCGTGGCCAAACAGTACATTGAAGCGTGGCAATCCGACTTGGATACTTTCCGGGGCATTGTCCACGAAAAATTCTTGGCGGAGCAACAACCCCAAACGGTGTTTGGTTAATTCGGTATAACTATTTGGGGGTTTAACACCTCTAACATGGAGCAATCAACCCGTAGAAATTTCCGTTGACCATACTTTATCTATGGACACCAAGCCCCCTCGACAACGATTGATTGGTTTGACAGGGGGCATTGCCACGGGAAAAAGTACGGTTACGGATTATTTACAGCAAAAATATAGCATTCCCATCCTGGACGCCGACCTCTATGCCCGCCAAGCAGTGGAACCGGGTTCTGAAATTCTAGTGGCGATCGCCGAACGCTACGGCCCAGAAATTTTGGATCAACAGGGACAGTTAAAGCGCCAAGCCCTGGGGGAAATTGTCTTTAATAATGCTGAAGAAAAACAATGGCTGGAGTCCCAAATTCACCCCTTTGTTGGGCAGTGTTTTCGGTCTGCCTTAGCTCAGTTAAAACAAGAGCAAACGGTGTTATTGAGCATTCCTCTATTGTTTGAAGCCCAGTTAACAGATTGGGTAACGGAAATTTGGGTAGTGACCTGCGGACCACAGCAACAGGTGGAACGATTGATCAAGCGCAACGGTTTGACGGAGGCAGAGGCTTTAGCTCGCATTACCAGTCAAATGCCCTTGGCGGAAAAGGTAGCTCTAGCAGATGTGGTGTTGGACAACTCCGGTCAAATTGCGGACCTAGAACCACAGATCGACCAAGCTTGGCGATCGCCTTTTTGTTAACTTCTTTGCATTTGGGAAGGCAAAAAAACCTTTACCTATGCTCTAAATACCACCAATGTTACCGGCGGCTAGAGTTAAAATTAGGTCATTGTAATCCCGGTCTGATAGGCCAGAATTAACGGCAATATCTTCAATGCCAATGGTGAGTCTGCCACCGATACTGCCAAAGGTTTGAAACTGGGCCACACTTCCAGTATTAGCAGCAGAGTAAGAACTAAAGGCAGAGTTAATATTGTCTTGGGGTAACAATAGAATGCCGTAGTTGGCAGTGGCATCCAATCCTAAAGCAAACTCCTGACTACCCTGAAAAGCCGGCAATTGGGCGGCAGAGAAGACTAAACCTTCATTTTGAGCCTGGGTAAAAGCTGCGGCTAAGTAGCCACTCTGTCCCGGTAAAAGCCCATTGACTGCCCCAGTTAAATCATCGGTGCGGTAGAAAGCTAGCCCATTTTCGTTGCCCGCTAGGCGACGGACAGTGAGGGGTGTCGACTGCTCAACAAAATTAGTATTAGTACCTGTATTGGGTAAACTAAAACTAGCAGTTATTCCCCCGGTAAAGGTAGCTGTGGCATTGTTTCCTTCCACTAACAAGCTGGTCAAGGCCAATTGATTACCCCCACTATCCTGGGCAAAAGGAGTCCAGGTGCCAGTCTCAATAGATTGCACTGCAGTGGTACCAAAGGCTTGCCCTTCGGAAGTGAACCAATTACTGCTAGGGTCATCGGAATAAACTTTGCCTACAGTTAAAGCATTAGCACTACTAGCTTGGGCCTCGTTGAGCAAGGTGAGGCTAAAGGTACCATTGGTTAAACCAAAGGTAAAGGTGCCCACAGTACTATCGGTACGGGCCACGGTTAAATCGGTGGTCTGGGTGAGGGAAAAACTATTGGCCCCCACTGCTTGACTAACTAAACCATTAATCCAGCCATTGGCAACTTGAGTTTCGCCTAAATTATTATCTACCCCTTGATTATTATCAAATGTGTTGCTTGGGAAGGGACTATTGAGAAAACTGTAGCCATAACCGTCATTAGTTAAGGATTCATTACCCACTAATGTGTTGCCATTACTACCAATTACAGTAAACCCGCCACCACCATTATTTTCCGCTAGGTTACTGATGAATTGATTACCAATACCTGTTGTGCTTAGGACAAAACCGGAGCCATTATTATTTCTGGCGATCGCCTGGGGGTCATCGGAGACTCCAGCAGTGGGAAAACCGCCGATAATATTGTTAAAAGCTTGACCGGTAATTAACAATCCTCCCAAACCATTACCAAGGGGAAGGTCGGTATTAAATCCTCCTCCCAATTGGGAATTAATCACAGTATTATTATTAGCTTGATCAGCAATGACTAAACCATAACCACCATTGGCAGAAAATAAATTGCGCGGGATAACTGAGGGAGTTTGATTCTCAAAACCACCAATGAAATTGTTGTTAGCATTACCACTGAGTAAAACACCATGGCATCCATTGGGCAATGCACTATCGCCAAAAGTACTAGCTCCCACAACATTAGGATCAATGGTTACCCCCGTAGCGTTTCCTGTGAGGTGAATGCCATTGCCGATATTACCGGAAAATACATTGGTGCGGATGGTATTGTTTCCGCCAGTGGAAGTAATTAAAATTCCATCTTGCCCGTTTGGTGCTGCCGTGCTGAAGGCAAATAAACCGCCAAAAGTATTGAAGGAAATAAAGCCGCTAACTTCATCTTTAACTTCCACCCCGTTGAGAGTATTGCCTGCAATTACATTGCCCAGGGGAATTATTCCTCCCAGGGTGGTATTGGTGGAATTTCCCTCCACCACCAAGCCATTTAAACCATTACTAACAATGGTGGCATTATTAGCTCCAACCCCCAAAAAATTGGCATGGATAGTAATATTATCGGCATTAGTGACCCGCAGACCATTGACGCCATTACCACTGATAACATTGTAGAAAACAAAAGGATTTTGGTTAACAGTTGTTCCAAGTAAGAAGTTGTTATCGGCTTCGTTAATGGCAACGCCATCGGCTCCATTTCCCAAAGCAGAATTACCATCAGCCACAGTGCCAATAAAGTTCCCCGCTAGGGTGTTGGATTCCGATTGTTGGTCAATTAAAACACCATTGCCGGTGTTACCAGAAATTAAATTTCCCTGGGGAGGTACTACAAATTTAACGGGAGCTCCGTCCCCAAAGGGCCCAGCATCTACGGGATTATTACCCCCGGTTTCAAAACCACCGATGAGGTTATTACTAGAACCCTGGGTAACGAGAATGCCATTAAGTCCATTGCCCAATTTAATTTGTCCGGTTACATCAGTGCCGATGTAGTTCATCGAAATCCGATTGTTATACGAACCCGCTAAACGGATACCATTGCCTAGGTTGCCAGAAATTACATTGGAGAGCTGAAATTGGCCGCTGGCACTGCTAGTGGTACCAATTAAATGTTGACCTGTTTGATTACCGAGAAAAATACCATCTCCCTGGTTTCCCCTGGCGGTTTGCCCATCTAAATCTACACCAATATAGTTACCTTGAATGGTGATGTTATCAACTTCAATGGTAATTCCGTTAGTACTACTATTGATGACCGCCAGACCGAGGATCTGGGACCCGGCGGCACCATTGCCATTGAAAGTAGTGAATTTAAGACCAGAATTATTGTTGAAATTAATTGCTACTAGGGGACTGCCGTTGAAACCGGGGGCAGTGGTGCCATCTATAGCTAAAGTGTCGATGATATCCGGCAGGGCTGAAAGCAAATTAATGGAGCCGTTAACGTCAAAGGTAATTTCGTCAGCACCGGGATTGAGGTTGGCATCCAAAATTGCTTGTCGTAGGGAACCAGCACCAGAATCGTTAAGATTTGTAACGGTAAAGCTTGCCATAGTTTGATACCAAAACCTTTGCTTAACTGTACACGGTTTTCTTTCTGGGTATTCAACCCAATTCGGCGATCGCCAGGGCGAAAACTGGACTAAGATTAAGTTCCGCAGAAACAAATCGAGCTCTATGCCGTCAGTGGGCATAAATCGCCAGAATTTCAACTTTTTAGCCGCTACCATATTTAGTGTTTTGCCCCTACAATGAGACTCCCCGCACACTAGATATGGAGTCTTGTTCCGGCAAGACCGATGGCAGCATGAATCACTTGCAAGAATGGCGGCAAAGTTGTGTAGACGACCAACTAACCCGCCTCAATGTCACTCCCCTTTTAGGGGATGCCCCCGCCCAACATTTGCTTTATGCTGAAGCGCTCCAGCGCCGTAATGACGGCCGAGTTAGTGACGGTTTAATGAAACGTTATGCCCACGTGGCCTCGGGGGGCTGGTGGTGTTCTGGCATTGATTTACTGTCTGGGGAAAAAGATCTATGGGGGTGCTTTAAGCCCGATCGCCCCAGACAGGATGGGGAAAGCAGTAAGACCATTAAATATGAGCATCCTCCCAAAACCCCCACGGGAATTTTTGCCCTGCGGGTGCCCCTCCATCTTTGGGAAAGGATTGCTGCCAAAGCTGGGGTAGTCCTGACAGAGGAGGATCAAGACCCCGACCAGCCTGATTTAGGTTTTTGGCAATGGTTGATGGGCCATCCGGAAATTCCTCTGGTAATCACAGAAGGGGCAAAAAAGGCGGGTGCTTTACTCACGGCCGGTTACGGGGCGATCGCCTTACCAGGAGTCCATAACGGTTACCGCACTCCTAGGGATGACCAGGGGCAACGGATCGGCAAATGCCAATTAATTCCCGCTTTGGGAAAATTAGCCACTCCCGGTAGACAAATTCTGATCGCTTTCGATCAAGACAGTAAACCAAAAACTATCCAGCAGGTGAATCTGGCCATTCAACGGTTGGGTTATTTGTTCAGTCGCCAGGGCTGTGAAGTCAAAGTGCTGCAATGGGACCATGGTCTAGGCAAAGGTATTGACGACTTGATTGCCCACCAAGGCAGTGATTATCTGCAACAGTTGGTCGCTAAAGCCCTACCGCTGGAAATCTGGAAAGCCCATCGGCTCAATCGCCTTACCCATAGCCGGGGGATGGAAGTGGAAGCTCGCTATTTACCGGCCCTGACCATTCCCGCTGAAGAAAAATTAATTGCCCTACGATCGCCAAAGGGCACCGGCAAAACGGAATTTCTCGCTCGCATTGTCCGCCAAGCCCAGGCCGAACACAGACCAGTGTTGGTCATTGGCCACCGCATTCGTTTAGTGCAGGAACTCTGCCACCGTTTTCAGTTGCCCTATGTGGGGGATTTATCTAGTTCCCCCCTAGCTCGCCAAAGGGGTTTTGGTCTTTGCATCGACTCCCTCCATGGCCATTCCCAAGCCCAGTTTGACCCGGAACAGTGGCAAGATTGCCTAATTATTATTGATGAAGTGGAGCAGGTGCTCTGGCATGGACTGAATTCTGATACCTGCCGTCGTCAGCGGGTCGCCATTCTCCGTAACCTCAAGCAACTTTTGCAACATAGCCTAGAGGGAGAAGGACAAATTTATGTGGCCGATGCGGATTTAACCGATGTTTCCCTCGATTATTTGATCAGCTTGAGTGGCATTCCCCTCCAACCCTACGTGATCCGTAACCATTGGCAACCGGGAGCACAGGAGGCTTGGCCCATCTATCACTTTGGTGAAAATGACCCTAAGCAATTGGTCAAACAACTGTTGCATCACATTCGGGAGGGCGGTAAACCTTTCGTCTGTCTCTCAGCCCAAAAGCTTACCAGTGCCTGGGGCACCCGCAATCTGGAAGCCTACTTGAAAAAGCAGTTTCCCGATCGCCGCATTTTACGCATTGATGCCGAATCCCTATCCGATCCCCACCATCCTGCCCATGGCAGTTTGACCAACCTCAACCAGGTGTTGGCCGACTATGACATTGTGCTGAGTAGTCCGGCGGTGGAAACCGGGGTCAGCATTGACCTAAAAAATCATTTCACTTCCGTGTGGGGCATTGCCCAGGGCATCCAAACCGCCACTTCCGTTTGTCAATCCCTTGGTCGTATTCGCCAAAATATTCCCCGTTACCTCTGGGCCGCTAGCTATGGCTTTAACCAAGTGGGCAATGGAGCTACAGCCATTAGTAAGTTCCTCACTGCGGGCCATCGTTTGACGGAGGTTAATATCCGGCTTTTGCAACAATCGGATCTGGATAATTTGGATGATTTAGACACCGGTTTCCAGGCGGAATCTTTGCTCTGCTGGGCCAAAATGGCGGTGCGGATCAACCTGGCCATGGTCAATTATCGGGAATCCATTCTTGGGCTTTTGCACCAGGAAGGCCATCAGTTGTTGGGGCCGCCCCCGGCTTTACCGTCTTTGCCTGTTCCACCCAGCGATCCCGATCACCCCCTCAGTACGGTCGCTCCTCAGCCTTTGCAACAGGCCATTGAAGCGGTGCGGGAACAAAATTACCTTGCCGACTGCCAGGCGATCGCCGACGCTAAACCTCTAAAAGAATTGGAATATCAACAGTTGAAGAAAAGGCTAGTGAAAAATAGCCACGAACGGCAACGGTTACGGCGCTACGAACTGGCCCAACGCTACGGTATTCCTGTGACGGCGGATCTGGTGCAAAAAGATGACCAAAATTGGTATCAAAAACTGCGTTGGCATTACTTCCTCACCGTAGGCCGGCCATTCCTTGGCGATCGGGATGCCAAAATTGCCCGTTTACTATTGGATCAAGGGCAAGGCAGTCTCTTTCTCCCGGACTTTAATGGTTCCCAATTGGGGGCCATCATCGGTACCTACGACATTATTGGCATTCCCATTCTGCTGGCCCATCCCCAACGGGAGTTGTGTGCCCTGGATGAGGACTTAATCGCCCTGGGTAAATTAGCCTTGGCTAACCGGGATGATATTAAAACGGTAGTGGGCATTGGTTTAGCCAAAAATGCTAGCCCCATCACCATTGTCCGTCGTTTTCTGGAAAAGCTGGGCTTTGGGATCCAATTAACCCGTACGAAAACTGTAGAAAAAAAACGAGTGCGAATTTATCAAATCACCTGTCCCCAGGATGGCCGGGAAAAGGTCTTTCAAGCTTGGCTCCAAGGCGATCGCCAATGTCCCGGCAGTTCAGAACAGTGGATGGCGGAATACTGGAAAAAATTACAGAGTTCCCCCAGGGCAGAGGAGCAACATCAACCGTTTGTGCAACTCAGCCTGGAATTAGGATAACTCTGACAAGAATGGCTAAGCCTAGGGCAACAATGCCTTGGCCCGATCGCCAAGGGCCTGGGCAGTTAGGCCGTTATAGGCCATCAACTGTCCAGCGCTGGCGGTGGTTTCCCCCCGTTTCCAAGCAAATAGATCCCTGGGGCTAGCACTGCGGAGTAAAACTGGTTCCAACATGGCTCCACTGCCACCCGTTACCCCAATTAACGCATCGCCACCAAACAGTTCGGCAAATTCAGCATCGCTCAAAAAGCCACCGTCCGCTTCGGAACAATCCTGCCATTGCACATCATGGGGACGGTACAAGCGTCGGGGATTAATTACCGAAACCACTTTCACTCCGTAGCCTTCACTTTCCAATTGACTGGCCGCTTCCAACACGGGAATTAGAGTCATATCGCCAATTACTGCAAAAACAATGGTTTTAGAGCCTGTACTGCTGTGCAATAAAATGCCGCCTTTTTCTAGCCCTTCACGATTTTGCTCAAAGGTAGTGCGGATGGGCAAAGGAGACTTACTGGCGGTGATGGGAATTCCTTTGTTGCTGGTGGTTAACGCCCAGTCATAGCAAACCTGAATACCGTTGGCATCACAGGGGAAAAGGGGAAAAATATTGCCATTACGCATCATGGCTGCAAAATAATTCTCAATTTCCGGCCGTTGGTGAGTCCAACCGTTGCGCCCTTGTTCCAACGCTCCCGCTGTAAACAGGGTGATGGTGGAAGGGGTGGGACGACGTAGTTCCGCCATGGCCTGGGTCACCGTCTGCCAAATGGGCAAACCGTTAATAGCAAAGGACTCGTAGGAACACCAGAGGGTACGGCCTCCAAACAAAGATTGGGCGGCGGCCAGGCCAGCACAGGCATCTTCGCTCAGGGGTTCGTAAACTTGGCCGTTGGGTTGTTGGAAATAATCTTCATCCACCGTGGGATGGACAATTTTTAGCCCTACGTTAATGTTATTGATCCCAGAAGCGGCGTTACCGTCGGCGTTGGTAACCACAAAGTTTGAATCCTGTTTGCCCACATGGACCACCAATTCTCCCATGGCGGTGGTGGCTACCTGTTTATCTTCTAGGGCAAACTCCTTCAGGGGCAGAGTACCCAGATCCGCTAAAGGTAAAACGGATTCCGTCACCACGGTTTGGGAGGCGGGGCCTCCATGGGAACGTTCAAAATTGGTCCGCACCAATTGCCAAGCTTCGGGGGATAGAGCCCGTTCTTGCAAAGCACTGACAATATAATCTTTATCTAAACTGTCGCCGGGATAGAGGTTGTGGGATTTGGCCCCAGATTTGTGGACTCCCGCTCCTTTGAGTTGTTTGACAATCAGAACCGTTAACGTACCACCAAGGGCCGCCTGGGCCGCTTTGTCGGTGGCTTCCAACACTGCCTGGGTAAAAGCTAACCGTTGTTGGAAAGAAAACTTGGTGCTCTCAACAAAATCCCCCGCTTGATTGCTGTCGTCAAAATCTTTGGCGTTGACCAGAATGACATTTTTAAAACCGTTGCCCTGCCAGTAGTTAACCATGGCTTCATTGCTCTGGGTGGAAACCATGCTGTGGTGTTCTTGGCTAAAACCGTTCCAGACCAAAATGGGCAAAAAGTTTGTTATCTGGGGATAGGCCGTGTGGAAATGGCCAAAACTACTCATGATGTAGGGTTCCCCCAGACCGCCATCTCCGATAGTTACGGGAAATAAAACGCCGGGATAAAGTTTTGCTCCGGCCATGGCGAAATGTTGACCTTGACCCAGGGGGCCTGCTGGAGCTAATAAGCCTGGGATTTGCCCTGAGAGGTGGCCCAATAGGCCGTGCATTTCCCGGAACCGATCGCCAAGGTCTTGGACATTATTAATCCCCATGGCTTCCAGGGAACGATCCAAAAACATGGTGCTGTAAAAACCGGGGGCATGGTGACCCACTTCCGTCACCGTATTTTTGTAGCCCAACATGACCAGAGCAGCGATTGCCTCCGCAATGCTGGCAAAACCGCCGGGGTGACCGGATTCTTTACTGGCTGTGGTTTGCAGAGTTAAATATCTGAGGGCATCCGCCGCCAACAAAGTTTGATACACCGCCTGGGGATCACTGGCAGAACTGATGGCCTTTGCCCCACTGGCGATCGCCGTTTCCTGGCCATAACGATCAAAATCCGGCAGGTTTTCACCGAAAAAGCGAATTCCTTGGCAAAAAGCAGGGTGGGCGGCAACGGTCATGGGAAAGATCCTATTCCAGAGAAGAGTAAAACTTGGCCTTAATTTTACCCCGTTGGGTAACACCAGATAATCCCCTATTCTGGCATTAAAAAAGATTGAGAAAAAGCTATGGTTGCTCAATCTCAATCCTTTGATGTTGAAAATCTGTTTGTAATGCCCCCCTAATTTCCCAATTCTGGGGGGAACTAGATTTTCTAGGCGGCGGAAGTTTGCAGACACTTAATAATGGAAGCTTTTTCCAATAATCCCACCACTTCTCCTGAAGGTTGCACCACCAAAAGTTCCGACAGTTTTTGTTGGTCTAACAACTGGGCCACTTCAAACAAAGACTGGTTGGCGTTAACGGTGACCATCTGTTGGGGATACTGCATCAAACTATCTACCGTGACATGGGGCCAATCGGAAGTGGGGACGTGTTTGATGTCTTCCGTAGCCAGTACACCTAACAGTTGATTGTCGGCACCGATAACCAAGAACCGTCGCCAGGGGGTTTTGCCAATTACATAATCGTTAGCAAATTCCCGAATATTTAACCCGGCGGGAATAATGGGGCTGTTGGGAATAACCGCATCTTGAGCAGTAAAGGCTTCCATTTGATCTTTAACTTGGGCATTGCGGGCGGAGGAACCAGCATTTTGCAACAGGAACCAACCGATCAAAATGGTCCAGAAGCTACCGATGGGCAGAATATTTAAAATACCTAAGCTACCAATGGCGATCGCCAACCAACCGAAACCTTGACCCACCCGACTGGCGATGAGAATACCCTTGTTTTGATTGCCTGTGATTTGCCACACAATGGATTTGAGCACATTGCCGCCGTCCAAAGGCAAACCAGGAATGAGGTTAAACAATGCCAGGGCGAGGTTGATCATGCCCAATAAACCAATGATGGCCTGCCCCGGCACAGGTAGGGGGATTTGGGTACCAACTATGGTTAAACCCAAAAAGAGCACTAAACTCACCGCAGGCCCGGCGATCGCCACGGCAAAAGCTTGCCAAGGAGTGTTGGATTCCTTTTCTAAACTCGCTAGACCACCAAAGAGAAAGAGGGTGATGGATTTAACTTCGATGCCCTGGGCTAGGGCGACCAAACTATGGCCCAACTCGTGGGCAACAACGGAAGCAAAGAGGAGTAAAGCTGTAATTAACCCCAAAATCCAGGGTGTGCCGCCGGAAAGTTGGGGAAAGCGGGCTAAGTCTTGGCCATAGCTCAGGGTCACCAATCCTAAAATTAAAAACCAGGATGGGTTGACGTAAAAAGGAATGCCAAACAGACTGCCGACGCGGATATTGTTGTTCATAAACTGCCCCCCTAAACTGAGGCTTAACATGAATTAATTGTAACGAGATGTTAAGAATTGCCTGAGTGGGATAACCGTCGGGGTTAGTTCGGTTAAGCACCTTTCCCCCAATCCACCGTAGGATCTAGTCAACAGGCCTCGATTTCCGTTAACTTGCCCATGTTTTCCCCCAGCGTTTACTCAGAAATTATCGCTACCCTCCCCCCCAGTGTACGGTTGGTGGCGGTAACCAAAACCAAGGCGATCGCCGACATCGAAGCGGCCTACGGAGCGGGCATCCGGGATTTTGCCGAAAGTCGCATCCAAGAAGCTTTACCAAAAATTGAAGCTTTAGCAAGCTACACCGACATTAACTGGCATTTTATCGGGCGTTTACAGAGTAACAAGGCCCGCAAAGTGGTGGAAAATTTCACCTATATTCATTCCGTTGATAATTTGGCGATCGCCGTCAAACTAGACCGCATTGCCGAGGAGTTGAACAAATTTTCCCAGGGATTATTACAAATCAAGTTACTGCCGGACGAGAATAAATCCGGTTGGACAAGGGAAGAATTAAAGCTAGATTTGCCCCAACTGGAGCTATTGAAAAATCTAAAAATTTGCGGCTTAATGACTATTTTACCCCTCGGTCTTTCCCCTGGCGATCGCCAACTAACCTTTGGGGAACTAAAAAATCTAGCCACAGCCATCAACCAACAATCTAGCCTGTCATTAACGGAACTATCCATGGGCATGTCCGGAGATTACCCAGAAGCCATTGCCGCCGGAGCTACCATGATCCGCTTGGGTACCATTCTCTTTGGCGATCGACTCTAAACTATACTCCCGCCCATAGCAAAGACACTCCATAATTTTTAAACATTGAATCTGCACTAATCAGCAGCATATTTTCTGTTTGTGCCTGGGCAATGATAATTCTATCAAACGGATCACGGTGATGTAGGGGTAATGTCGCAACTTGCAGGGCATGGCGGGTTTTAATGTCCAGGAACTCAGCACCCAATTTCACCATGCGACTGAGAATGTAGTCGTCAATATTTTCTGGCAAGGGCAGTTTACCGATGGAAGTCTTAATTGACATTTCCCAAATACTAGCAACAGAAAGCCATATTTCGTTTGTCTCATCTATGATCTGGGAAATTGCGTCTTCGTTCAATTTTTCCGGCTCAGTAAACCACCATAACCAGCACTGAGTATCCAACAAAAGTTTCACGTTAATCCTTCTCAAGATAATGGCCAAATATCATTTGGCAACGGATCGTTAAAGTCATCTGGTACTACAAATAACCCTCGATCTAGCCCTAAGCTAGAGCATCGATCCGCAGATTTTTGCCTTTGCAGGGGAACCAATTTAGCAATGGGAATGCCCTGGTCGGCAACGATGACTTCTTCCCCTGGTTTGATACTGTACAAAAGCTCAGGAAGATTGATTTCTATTTGGTCAACATTGACAGTCTCCATAGTGAATCCTAGTTTCTCTGGATTAGCGCTAACTCCGATCATAGCTTGCCCTCATCGGGAATTATTTGACGGCACCAGAATATAAGTAAACAAATGGCGATCGCCGTTTATTTAACTAGCTCTGTGGACAATGGCAAAGGCGGAAGTGTAACCGTGTAAAAAGGTTTGGGCTCCCACCTGGCCAATTTCGCCATTGCAAAAGAAACCTCCCAGAGCTACCCCGGGAAAATATTGATGAAAAACTTGGCTATCAAAATTGGGGGTACCATACAGGCCATAGCCTCTGCCCAAACAGGAAAACATCAATGCCCCGATCGCCGTGGAGGAAGATTGATTGGCCTCTCCTTCGGTGTAATGGCGCAACAAAATTTGTAAGTCGTCGGCAGAAGTTTCCCGGTCCCGTAAATGGAATTGCAACCTTTGCCCCTTTCTCACCCGGTCTCCAATGGCGATCGCCCCTTGGCGGGGATCCACCCCCAACAAATTGCGAATCAAAAAATCCCCCGGTTGCAGAGTTAATTTGAATTCATCGCTGGCCACTCCCACAAATAGAGAACTTTGGGCCAATTCCTGATCTTTAGGACTCAGGGTGGGAATCAGTTTCTGCAGGCTAGCCAGGGGCGTTTCCAACACCACCGTGCCACTGTCCGCATCCTTGCCTTGGATTTCTGTAATGATATTTCTCTCCCCCTGGTTAACCACAAAGGGTTCGCCGATGGGCCGACAGCCCTGGGCCACCACACTACCGAGGCGAATATTGCCCGCTAAGGCTACGCCGATAAAACCATCTCCATAACGGCCAGCAGGATGATCGGAAGATTGCAAAAATAAACTGCCCCCCATGGCCACATTTTCCCCACTGGCTAAGCCACCCACTTTTGTTGCTTGGGGATAGGCAAAATCCAACCCGGCTAAAAAGTCTGTGATGCCCCCGGTCATCGGATCCGCCAGAATAATAAAATCTGCGCCACTGGCCGGATCAACCCCCATTAAATCCACCCAACTTTGGGGCGGTGCATCCAAATCTGGCATTCCTTCCCCATGGACATAGAATGGCGTCACCGTCACCCCTGGTAATTGGGCCACCGTTAAGCTCAATGCCACTTCCCCTTCCACTTCCTGCACTGTGGCATTGTTTTCCATGCCAATAATGCCGCCCCCCAAGCAACCGATTAAATTGGGCACCGATAACTTTTCTTGCACTAGGGGCATTAACCGAGCCGCATCGCTGGCAAAGCTGGAGGAGAGGAAAATAATCGCTAAGTCCCATTGTCCCTGACCCCCTACCTTGGCGATCGCCTCATCCAATGCCCTCTCCAGGGATGGTCTGGTAGAAAGAGCATTAACCCACCGCAGAGAATGTGTCATAGGAGAAATAAAGTAATGAGGTGCTCGACGGGATGGCAAAGGTAACCAAAAACCTTGCCCAAAAGTAGGACTGGCGTAAACTACCATCGTAACTTCTCAGATCAAATTGCAGAAAATCGCCGACAAAAAATCTCCCCTGCCCTAAAATTACTGCCCCCATTCCCTTTGCTAACCTATGGCAAAATGATGAAGGCCTAACAGTAAACTCCCTCCCATGACCACTTCCCTGCCGCCCCAATATGAACCCACCGTCACCGAAGCCAAATGGCAAACAGCGTGGGAAGAAAGTCATGCCTTTAAAGCCGATCCCGATCGCCCAGGGGAACCCTATTGCGTGGTGATTCCGCCCCCCAATGTGACAGGTAGTTTGCATATGGGCCACGCTTTTGAGAGTTCTTTAATAGATACTCTGGTTCGTTATCACCGCATGCGGGGGGACAATACCCTCTGGTTACCGGGAACCGACCATGCCAGTATTGCTGTGCAAACCATTTTGGAACGTCAGTTAAAAGCGGAGGGGAAAACGAGGGATGATTTGGGCCGGGAAAAGTTTTTGGAACGGGCCTGGCAATGGAAAGCGGAGTCCGGCAGTACCATTGTTAACCAACTGCGGCGTTTGGGAGTGTCTGTGGACTGGACCAGGGAGCGGTTCACCATGGATGAAGGACTTTCCCAAGCGGTAAAAACGGCATTTATTAGGTTGTACGAAGAAGGATTAATTTACCGAGGTAATTATCTGGTCAATTGGTGTCCGGCTTCCCAGTCAGCGGTGTCGGATTTGGAGGTGGAAAACCAGGAAGTGGACGGTCATCTGTGGTATTTTCGTTATCCCCTCACCGACGGCAGTGGAGAAGTAGTAGTGGCCACCACCCGACCGGAAACTATGCTGGGGGATACGGGGGTGGCGGTTAATCCCAACGATGAACGCTATGCCGCCATGGTGGGCAAAACCATTACCCTACCTTTGATGAACCGGGAAATTCCCATTGTGGCCGACGAGTTGGTGGACCCAGAATTTGGTACCGGCTGTGTGAAGGTTACCCCCGCCCACGATCCCAACGATTTTGTCATGGGGCAACGGCACAATTTACCTTTTATTAATCTGCTCAACAAAGACGGTTCCCTGAATGACAATGGTGGGGCTTTTGCTGGCCAAGACCGCTTTGAAGCCCGCAAAAATGTGGTGGAAGCCCTAGAAGCCCAGGGTTTTCTGGTCAAAATTGAACCCTATCGTCACTCTGTACCCTATGGCGATCGGGGCAAGGTGCCCGTGGAACCGTTGTTATCCACCCAATGGTTTGTCAGAATCGAAGGCCTGGCCCAAAATGCCCTGGCCTGTTTGGACGAGGATAACTCTCCTAATTTTGTGCCGGAACGGTGGGGTAAGGTTTATCGAGATTGGTTGGTAAAGCTCAAGGATTGGTGTATTTCCCGGCAATTGTGGTGGGGTCATCAAATTCCCGCTTGGTATATGGTTAGTGAAACTAATGGGGCCATAACTGATCACACCCCTTTCATTGTGACCTACGACGAGACGGAAGCCTTAGCCAAAGCGGAAGCAGAATATGGCCCGACGGTGCAATTGCAACAGGATCCCGATGTGTTGGATACCTGGTTTTCTTCGGGACTGTGGCCTTTTTCCACCATGGGCTGGCCAGAACAAACAGACGATTTGGCGAAATATTATCCCACCAGCACCCTAGTAACGGGTTTTGACATTATCTTTTTCTGGGTGGCTAGGATGACCATGATGGCGGGGCACTTCACCGGACAAATGCCATTTAAGGATGTCTATATCCACGGCTTGGTGCGGGATGAAAATGGTAAAAAAATGTCTAAATCGGCCAATAACGGCATTGATCCTCTGTTACTGATCAATAAATATGGCACCGATGCCCTGCGCTACACCCTCATTCGGGAAGTGGCCGGGGCCGGGCAAGACATTAGCCTGCAATACGATCGCCAGAAGGACGAATCGGAGTCGGTGGAAGCGTCCCGTAACTTTGCCAATAAACTGTGGAATGCGGCCCGGTTTGTGATGATGAACCTGGATGGTCAAACCCCTGCACAATTGGGTCTAGCCCCTGGGGAAGATTTAGAATTGGCAGACCGTTGGATTCTCTCCCGTTTAAATCAAGTTATTCAGCAAACCCGAGAGCAAATTGAAGGTTACGGCCTAGGGGAAGCGGCCAAGGGCCTGTACGAATTCATCTGGGGTGATTTTTGCGATTGGTACATCGAGCTAGCTAAACCCAGGCTTTGGAATAAGGAAGGGGGAGACGTCGGCACCCAGCGTCAATTGGTGGCCCGCCAAGTTTTGGCCCACACGTTGGACAGCATTATTAAGTTGCTCCATCCCTTTATGCCCCATATTACGGAGGAGCTGTGGCAAACTCTGCACCGGGCGGAAGGACAATTTTTGGCTTTGCAGGCCTACCCAACGGTTAACCAATCCTTGGTTGACCCAGCTTTGGAAACTCAGTTTGCTCTGTTAATTGAAACTCTCCGCACCATCCGTAATCTCCGGGCAGAAGCTGGCATTAAACCAGGGGCCATGGTCACGGTTATCCTCCAAAGTGAAAATGACCAGGAACGACAAACCCTCCAGCTAGGAGAAACCTATATCCGGGACATCGGCAAAGTGGAAAATCTCCAAGTTTTGCCCCAACTGGCCCCAGAACAGACCCAGGCGATCGCCGGTGTGGTGGATACAATTCAGGTGCTCATTCCCCTATCCGGGCTAGTGGATTTGGATATTCTCCGCAATAAAATCCAAAAAACCTTGGATAAAGTGACCAAAGAATATGAAAGCATCGAAAAACGTCTTAGCAATCCCGGTTTTGTCAATAAAGCCCCAGAAGAAGTGATCGCCGGAGCGAAGGAATCCCTCAATGCCGCCGCTGTTCAAAGGCAAATGCTCCAGGAAAGGCTAAAAATGTTGGGCTAAAAAAGCTTGTGGTGCCCTTTCAGACCAATCTTTGGATGAGAACAGAGCACCACTTTTGGCTTATTTATTGTTATCTAAGAAAGTGGTTGAAAAGTGCAAAGCTAAGTATTTATCCCCATAAATTTCCGGCTTAAAAAGGGAGACTTTTATAACAGTTCCCCCCTTTCCAACCGGAGCTTTAGTGAGGAGGGCTAGGGGGAATTAAACAGCCAAAGATCAACTTTTGAAATACCGCTCTAACACTGATATTTTCTACCACTTCAGGAGATTGAATTGTTCCATATCGGTTGTTTCCCGGTTGCGGTAAATAGCTAGCACGATCGCCAGACCCACAGCGGCTTCGGCGGCGGCAATGGTAATGACAAAAATGGCAAACACTTGACCCCGAATGTTGCTCGGATCAAGATAGTTGGAAAAACCCATCAGGTTGAGGTTAACTGCGTTGAGCAATAGTTCAATGGACATCAACACCCGCACGGCATTACGGCTAGTGATGAGACCATAAATGCCAATGCAAAAGAGGGCGGCCGCTAGGATCAAACAATATTGAAGCTGCAAATGCATAGTGGGGTAAGGGAAATTTAACTAGAGTTAATGAATAAAACCGTAAATAAAATTAGGTTAGAAAGGAAGATTTTTGCTTAAGTTTTGCCCAATTAACCGGCAAGAGTGAACAAGCTTCCACTAACCTACCTAGGCAGCACCTATTTGGAAGCGGAGGTTAACTCCCGGGGACGCTCTGGCAACGTCAGGGCAGTGGCGGTTTTGTCTTCCTCGGACAGTTCGGGAATTAAGTCCCGACGGGCCAAAATAATTGCCCCCACCATGGCCATCAATAGTAAAACGGAAGCTAACTCAAAGGGCAAAAGGTAATCACTAAAAAAGTGTTTGCCAATGGTGACTAGGGTGTTTTCCACAAAAGGCCCGGTTTCATTAATTTGCCAGGGGGTGATTAACACCATGGTGCTCAACAGGGCAAAGATGCCGGTACATACCAGAGCAGTGGAAACATTTCTTAGCCAACGACCGGGAATTTTGGAAAAATCCTCCCGTTTATTGACCAACATAATGGCGAAAAGAATAAGTACACTGACTGCCCCCACGTAAACTAGCACTTGGGCCGCCGCCACAAAATCCGCATTGAGCAGAATGTAAATACCGGAAATACTGAGGAAAACTCCCCCCAATAGGAAGGCAGAATAAACAATATTAGAGAGCAGTACGACCCCCAGGGCCGCCCCAATGACTAAAAAAGCCAGGATTAGGAAGGATATGTACTGAACACCTTCAGCTAAATTCACAGTGGTTAATCTCCTAGGTACGGATAGTGGAAGGGCAAAATCGGTTCACAACGAGTTTACTTTAACGGGTAAAGCCAAGGAATAAATCATCAACCTATTCCGTTTTCACCAAATCTTCTGGATGTTGTCCGGCCCGTTGACTGCCTTTGGGTAAATTGTGGGGTTCTATTACTCCTTTGGGCAAGTAGCCTAGTTCTCGCAGGGGAGTCACCATGGGGTCTTCAGTCACTTTGTAGGGTAACCTTCCCAAAGCCACGTTGTCATAGTTCAAGTCATGGCGATCATAGGCCGCCAATTCATATTCCTCGGTCATGGAGAGGCAATTAGTGGGGCAGTATTCCACACAGTTACCGCAGAAAATACACACACCAAAGTCGATGCTGTAATGTTTGAGTTCTTTTTTCTTAACTGCTTTGTTAAATTCCCAATCCACTACGGGTAAGTTAATGGGACATACCCGCACACAGACTTCACAGGCAATACATTTATCAAACTCAAAATGAATTCTGCCCCGGAATCGTTCTGAGGGAATGAGCTTTTCGTAGGGATATTGCACCGTGATGGGCCGGCGACTCATGTGGTCGAAGGTAACTGCTAACCCCTGACCGATATACTTAGCCGCTTGCAAGCTCTCTTTAGCGTAATCGCCTACCTGTTTGAGAATGTTGTTAAACATAGATTTGGGATTGGGATAAGCAAATGATTAAAGGTTTAAGTCGGCCAAAGTTAGAAGCTGGGCTAAGACAAATTTCAGTGACATCCCAGCTAATCTTTGTTGGAAGAGGACTAACCGCCAAAGGCCATGGGAAAGGTCAATTTCAGGGCGGCAGTGATGAGAAGGTTTGCTAGGGCAACGGGCAATAAAAATTTCCAACCCAAGTTTAACAATTGGTCAATACGCACCCTGGGCACTGTCCAACGGAGCAAAATAGCAATGAAGATGAGGAAATAGGACTTCAGCACCGTCATGGTGATACCGAGGGCCGCCATCAGCACCTGCAACCAGGAAGTGGTAGGGGCAACCCCCAGCCAATTAGCCACATTTTCCAGGGGAATGGGAAAGTCCCAACCGCCAAGATAAAGCACCGAAAATACCAGGGCAGAAAGTACAAGGTTAACGTAGGAGCCAAGGTAGAACAGGGCGAATTTCATCCCAGCATATTCGGTTTGATATCCTGCTACCAATTCCTCTTCAGCTTCCGGTAAGTCAAAGGGTAGTCGCTCACATTCCGCCAAGGCTGCAATCCAGAAAATCATAAAGCCCACCGGTTGCCGCCAAATATTCCAGCCTAAAATGCCGTAGCCAGATTGTTGATCAACGATGTCGATGGTGCTGAGGCTGTTGGACATCATCACGATCGCCAACACGGCCAGGGAAAGGGGAATTTCGTAGCTAATGGACTGGGCTGCCGCCCGGAGACCCCCCAAAAGGGAATACTTATTATTGGAAGCATAACCAGACATCAATAAGCCAATGGGGGCAATGCTAGAAAGGGCAATCCAGAGAAAAATTCCAATGTTAATGTTGGTAATGACCAAGTTCTGGCCGAAGGGCACGATGAGATAGGAAAGAAAAACCGGCAGTACCACCAGTACAGGGCCAAGGGTGAACAACCAGGGGTCAGCCTTGGCGGGTACTACATCTTCTTTGAATACTAGCTTGATGCCATCGGCCACGGGTTGTAACACCCCTAAAGGACCTGCGTATTCTGGCCCAATCCTTTGTTGAGCGGCGGCGGAAATCTTTCTTTCCAGCCACACCACCACCAACACCCCGACGGTCGCTCCGATGATCATCAAAATGGAGGGGAGGGGAATCCAAAACAGCTTCGCTAATCCTGGGGGCAGGCCAAAACCCTGGAGTGACTGAAGAAAACTATTCTGAAGATCAATGCCTGAAGTCATGGTGCCGTCCGCTGGGAGGGTTGAAATGATTAACTGAGTCTCAGCTCAGCAAGCTTGCCGATTATTGTAATGAAATTTACCTGCTTAGTATAGTCCCAATAGTTTTGATGGTTATGATTAGAATTCTTGAAGGGTGTGGCTGTCTTGGGGTCGGTGGTGTCCTCGTTCTTCAAGATCCCTAGGGGTTTTTCCTTTACCCTGGGGAGGCATCTAGTAACCAGTCCTGTCCCTATCAAAACTCCCTTTTGCCGCCCTATGTTGCGTTTTGCCCGTTCTCTCTATCCCCTGATCTTATCCGTAACTAAAAGTGATCCGGAAAGGGGCCATCAACGGCTTATTCAAACTTTAAAGAAAGTGGATACCATGCATCGCAATGGTTTTGCTGTGGCCATGGAGCAACTAGAGCAAGCTTTTACCCATGCAGACCCTCGTTTACAACAAACCTGTTGGGGCTTAAATTTTCCCAATGTGCTCGGTCTATCCGCTGGCTGCGATAAAGAAGGAGAGGCGGCCGCTGTTTGGCCTGCCCTGGGTTTTGGTTTTGCGGAATTGGGGGCTGTGACCAAATACGCCCAACCAGGGAATGACCGTCCCCGCCTGTTTCGTTTACCCCAAGACCAAGCAGTGTTAAACCGTTTGGGGGCCAATAATGAGGGGGCCGTGGCCATGGCGGCAAAATTAAAACACACTTGGGACTACTATCCCCGTACCATTCCCATTGGCATTAATCTTTGTAAGTCGAAAATTACTCCCCTGGACCAAGCGGTGGAGGATTACGTTTTTAGTTTTCAGACTTTGGCCCCGGTGGCGGACTATTTTGTGGTCAATGTCAGTTCTCCCAACACCCCTGGGTTACGCAGTTTGCAGGAGTCTGACGAGTTGCCCCGCATTTTTGCTGGCTTGCAATCGGCTAACCATTGGCAAAAACCCCTTTTGGTAAAAATTTCCCCAGATCTCTCCTGGGAGGCGATCGCCGTCATTATCGACCTAGTCAAAGAACATAACCTCTCAGGCATCGTGGCCACCAACACCAGCACCAGGCGATCGGGGTTGAAGACAAAAATTTTGCCCCAAACTGGTCAACCCATAGAAGAGGAAGCTGGCGGACTGAGTGGTCAACCCATTCGAGACCGGGCCACAGAAGTAATCCGCTATATCTACCAGCAAACCGGCGGCACCATTCCCATCATCGGCGTGGGGGGGATTTTCACCGCTGAGGATGCCTGGGAAAAAATTCGAGCAGGGGCCAGTTTGTTACAGATTTATACCGGCTGGATTTATGGCGGTCCTTGGGTAGTCCCCGATATCTTGCAAGGCTTGGGGGAAAAATTAGCGGCTGGGGGCTTTTCCCATATCAGTGAAGCAGTGGGAATAGATACAATGGGCAAGGCCCCAGAGTAAGTTTGACTAGTTACCGATTGCTCCAACCCTGGAGAAAAGCTACATAATGCCCATTGTCACCGGAGCTTTAGTGGGTTGATCTGGGGCCAGCATCGAACCCCAATGAACAGGCTCTCAATTATTTTTCCCAACCTTGTTATGGTTAACGCTACTTTACCTCCCAATCTCGCTAAGATTGTCGAACGCTTCCAACGGCACACTGACCCCAAAAAACGGTATGAGCAGTTGTTGTGGTACGGCAAAAAGCTGGAGCCGATGGCAGAAGAAGGGAAAATTGCCGCTAATAAAGTCCAAGGTTGTGTTTCCCAGGTTTATATCACCGCTGACCTGGAAGATGGCAAAGTAATGTACCAGGGGGATTCCGATGCCCAATTGGTCAAGGGTTTGGTGGCCTTACTAATTCAGGGTTTAAACGGCTTAACCCCCCAGGAAATTGTCGAGTTAACGCCGGATTTCATTGAAGCGACAGGTTTACAGGTGAGCTTGACCCCCAGCCGGGCCAATGGTTTTTATAACATTTTTAAGATGATGCAAACCAAGGCGATCGCCTTCCAGTTGGGCCAATCCTATGGGGAAAGTTAACCAAGCAAAATTGTTCCTGGGTTTAGACTTTGGTACTTCTGGCGCAAGAGCAGCGGTAATTGATCAGAACAAAGAGTTAATTTGGCAGGAAAAAGTCCCGTTTCCCCAGGTTCCCGGCCCCCAATTGGTTACCATCTGGCGGGAAAGTTTATTTCATCTGTTAGATCAAATTCCCGATGAACTGAGCAGTCAAATCCAGACGATCGCCATTGATGGCACTTCTTCGACGGTTTTACTGTTGGATAGCCAGGGCAATGGGCTAATGGAGCCTCTGTTGTATAACGATGACCGGGGCAAGGAAGTTAAACATTTATTGTCAGAAATAGCGCCGCCGAATCATTTAGTGCAAAGTGCCACTTCTAGCCTGGCTAAACTGCTTTGGTACTCCCAACAACCGGAGTTTGAGCGGGCTAGTTACTTTTGCCATCAAGCGGATTGGTTAGCAAGTTTGCTCCATGGTGGCAGACCCGTTAGTGACTATCATAATGCCCTCAAGCTGGGCTACGATACCCAAAATTCAACCTATCCTGATTGGTTAAAAAATACTCCTTGGTTCGCCCTTTTACCCCCAGTAACTACCCCTGGCAGAGCAATTTCCCGGTTATCTTCCAGCATTGTCAACGCAGAAAAATTCCCTAAAAATTGTTTGGTTTGTGCCGGCACCACGGACAGCATTGCTGCTTTTTTGGCCAGTGGCGCAACGCAACCGGGGGAAGCAGTCACTTCCTTGGGTTCCACTCTGGTGCTGAAGTTACTAAGTGAAAAACCAGTAACGGATTTAGCCAGCGGCATTTATAGCCATCGTTTGGGCGATTTATGGTTAACGGGGGGAGCTTCCAATGCTGGGGGAGCGGTGTTGCAACATTATTTTTCGTCAGCACAGTTAACAGCGTTAAGTAACCAGATTGATCCCGATCAATCCAGTGGTTTAGATTACTATCCCCTTTTGCAACCGGGGGAAAGATTTCCCATTAATGACCCTAATTTATTACCCCGATTGGAACCTAGACCAGGGAATGATGCCGCATTTTTACATGGTTTGTTGGAAAGTTTAGCCCGCATTGAAGCCCAGGGTTATGAAAAGTTACAAAAGTTGGGAGCAACAACCTTAACAAAGGTATTTACTGCTGGGGGAGGAGCACAGAATTTAACTTGGCAAACCATTCGGCAAAATTTGCTCCAGGTTCCGGTACAAAAATCTGTTCAGTCGGAGGCGGCCTATGGTTCTGCTTGCCTAGCCAGAAGTAGTCTTATCACTGCTGATTTTTCTTAATTTGCTTTTTGGCTAACTTGAATGTTTCAGAAAAAACTTTTGTAGTGATTTCCTGCTTTACTTGCACATCTAAAGGAACTGGCTCTTCTTTTTTGAAAGTTTCTTTAACGAAATAAATAAGACCAATTGCCCCAAGGATAATTAGGATAATTCCGAGGGATTTACCCCAGAAGATATAGAGCAAAACTCTGTAAATAAACACAATAAAACCATTATTTCCTCCGTAAGCAGTATAGCCACCTTCATGCTTGAAGAATTCAGGAAAGCTAAAGGCGAGAATACCAATATTGACTAAAATCGCAGAGGGAAGGGCCACCCATGTTAATTTTTCTTTCATATAGGTTTTAATAAGTATTAAAGTAAATTACAATCAACAATAATTTTTGCGTAATAAAGAGACAATTATGGGTTTAATCAATAGGTTGGGACAAGTAGCTAAAGGATCATTGCAGAAGTATGCGGAAGATTATGTAATCCTGAATACTGCCGATAAGCAGGTAATTCTAAAGCCTAAAATAGTGTCATTTCTTTGTCAGAAAGCAACGGATAAAGTAGAAAAATTGACAAATCTAGAGCCTGATCCTAGCGAGGGATTAATTGCTACAGTTATCCATGATAAGGTAACTGTCAAAATTAAATTTACACCAGAGCAGTTAACCATTAGGGGTGATGTAGTGGAGGGGAAACTAAGACTTTTGGAAGATCCTCAATTTGAAACTGATTCATTAATTTATCGTTCCTTGATTGCGGGATGGAAAGTATTCTTGGGTGGTTATATTCCCAATGATAAGCTACCGGAAGGAGTAAAAATTGAGGGCAAAAACATTTTCTATTCTTTCCCTAAAAGCCAGCTAAAATTAATCAATCTACTTTTTAGCTCCATTGAAGATGGCTCCTGTTTGAATTTAGATTTATTAGAAGGGGAGTTAATTGCGACTGCCAATGTGGCAATTAACTGGAACGATTTAAATATAAAAGAATTAATTAAAATACTATAAACGATCAGTTAAACTTTGAAAAAGTTTTATTACCTCTGTTTCTATTTTCTTTTGTTTGCAGTATAGAAGATAGGTTGTGAGATTAATTATATTTATACATTCCTCTTCCCTAAGACTTGAGAATGATTCGACTATTTTTGCAATTTGTTCACCTGTATGATCTATAAGAGGGTTAGGATTAATAGATTTTATTTCTTTTGGTATATCGTTTTCATTTATAGATATTTTTTCGATGATTTCAGTATATTTTGAATATTGCTCATCATGTTCATAGAAATCTTGATTTAAAAATTGAACTAAAATATCGATTTTTCTGAGCGTTTCACTGCTTACTCTTTCAAGTATTAATTGGAAATCTCTTTCTATTTGTTTATTTGGATTACCATACGTATAAAGCTGCCCATAAGATTGAGTAAAATTCTCTAAAAAATTTCTTCCCAATGATATTGTTTCATCAACTTTGTCTCTTGTAAATTCAAGCATATTTACGATGTTATCTGTTAACTTTGTTGAGTCAATCCTGACTGTGGAGGATTCTGGTCTTGATCTTGATAGTTCTTTATGACTACAGGATGAAGTACGATCAATAAAATCAAAATTATTGTCAGTGTCAGTACCAGCACCACGGCTATCAAATTTATCTTTTTTGGCCGTTTACGCTCCTCTGCCCTGCTCTGGGAATTGACGTTTTCATTCTGTTGTAATTGAGACACGCCCTGAATTTCTTTGATTACTTCAGGTTCCTTAACATTAGAAGCAGAACCAAGCCAAATCCCAGCATGATAAAAAATATCTTCTTGCTCCAGTCTATCTGTGACTACAAGTAAAACTCTATCAGACTTTAGTAATTCTTGTCTATCATTGTTGTAGTCTCTAAATTCCCATTCTTTAGGCAAAGGATTTTTTAAAATTAATTCTGATAATTTCTCAAGCTTGCCGTTAGACCTAATTTCAATTGTTTGCTCGACTGTTTGAGTTTCTTCTGTTAAGTTAATTTTATTTAATTTATCTAAGTAAGCCTTAATAGACTCTAAGTCTACTCGAAATTCTTCTTTTTGATAAAAACTGACAAAAGACTTAATCATCTCAAAAAGTGAAGTTTCGTTTCCCAAGATATTTTCAATAGCATCATGGGCAATTTTTCTAACTATTTTTTCATTTTCTGGATTATCGTCAAAAATCAAGGCAAGCAAATCATAGGATCTAAGCTGGGAATCGTTATGGCTTCCATAGGTTTTGACCGATTCAATTCCCGCTATTTCCACCAATAACTTCCCACCACTTCGATAAACCAAGAGAGAAGGACTTGTTTGATCTAACAAATCATTCACCATCAAGGGAAAACCATCTTTGTGGTCACAGATTTTTTCCTGAACAATTTTTGGTGTTCCTATAGGCTGATCAGATTCACTAGCATGTCTCCAATGAATGCCCGTTATGCCGATCGCCGTACTTTTTACATAAATGTCTATATTGTCCAGCATGAGAAAATCTTCCTCTTAAAATAAGGATTGGGGAATGTCTAAATATTTATGTCCTTGAAGAATGGCAAAACCGTCTGTGTTTTTACAACCAATAGCAAACTTAAATAGAGCATTGCTAAAAGTATTAATTTGTTCTTCTGTTGCTCCAATGGTAATTTTGGCTGAAATCACCTCTTCTTCCACTTGAGCTTTTTGCTCATTACTACGATTAACTTGAGATTGTGCTATTTCAAAATCGGTTTTCCGGTCATCAAATAAATTAGCAACATGACGAAATCCCCACCAGACTCGATTTCTTTTTTCTAGCCTTATTTTCCGTTCTTCATATTCAAATTTTGCTCGTTCATATTCTTTTGATTTAATATCCAGCTCTTTATTTAAAAGCTCAAATTTTTCTCTCTCTTCATCTAATATTTTTCTTTTTTCTGCCAAATAAATATTGATTAAAAATAGTAAAATATAGCGTAAAGGTTGATCTCCATCCTTCGGAGCATAGGGAGCATTAATAGGAGTCTTATGGTAGAAAAATTGAATTACACCTGTGTCTTGATTTTCTTTATGGTATGCAAAAGCAATACTGCCAATGGTTTGTACAGGAGTGACTACAACGGAAACCTTATCAATCAGGTCATCAGATTTTAAAAAATCTAGAAGAGCAGAATAACCCAGTTTCACATGCTCTAATAACTTCTCTGCTTCTTGTCCATTTCGGACGTAACTTTCGCTTTTGACTGGTGCAAGAATAATTAGGCGGGGAGAAGTAATATTACCACTAGAAAAAGCATCTTTTAATAATTGCGTAATATGAGATGGAGCATTTTTATCTTCATGCCAAGCGCCAACTTCTTGATCCTTTACTCTACCCCGCTTAGTTTCCATCAAAGCAGTAGAATCAATGGGAATGACAATTGCATCACATTCATTAAGTTTTTCCGCAACATAATTTTTTTGAACTTCTGTTAATTTATAGTTGTCAGGAGTAAAATATTCACCTGACGGATCGGTGAAATCAAGTTTCATGAATTTTTTACCAGTACTGCCAATTTCAAAGATGAATCCTTTAACCCTTTGAGGGTTATCTTCAGGGTTTGTACGAATAACTTGCTTTTTTAAACGACAATCAACATTCCTGAGAACTTTTTTGCATTCTTCTATGGCCCGCATTGTATTGGTGTCAGTTGTCCAAGTTTGGAGATTAGCTCGCTCAAAAGTCTTAGGAAATTCTTCGTGCATTGCTGCTAAAAGACTGGTCTTGCCAATATTTCTGGGAGCAACCATAATGACTTTAAGTTCATTGCCTACTTCGATAACCATAATTAAAAACCTCGATAATTCCTAAATAATTAATTAATAAAAGAAAAAAGCTCAGCCTGACTTGATTTTTCCACTTCCTTGATTGCAGCTAGCCAATCCTTAAGAATTTCCCGTTCCCGTTCCTGTTGCCCAAAATCATCACTCCAGATTTTGCCTTTATAACGACGGAGAAAATTTTTCCACTCATTGGCAATGCCCTGTTGACGAATCACATTATCAATAAACTCCTCCACCATGGCATAGGTTGCTTCGTTGGGTTCACACAATAAATCTTCCAAAGCCGGTCGGAGACGATTGATTGCCTTATCATAATCAATTTCCAAAGCAGAGAAAATTTCGTCCGCTGTTGTGTTAGCAGACACAGATAAAGTTTGCTCCTCTTGAGGCTCTGAAAAACCATGGTGGCCAGCAGTGGCAGTAATGCTGGTTAATCCATCTAAATGTTGACGAATACGGGGCAAAATCAAACCACGATAGGAAAGGCGAAACTCAGTAATAATTCTGAAGCCTTCCTTGAGCATGGCATATTTATCGGGGATTAAACCATAAATTTCCGAGAAAAACTCAGTTCCCTCTGACTCACTGAGAACATTTAACGAGCCACTATTTTTTAGGATTTCAGCAACCCTACTTTTCATTAATTCTACCGTCTGCTTTAAGCTCTTATCCAACATTAAAAAGCGATGGGAAATAAGCACTCGTAACTTATCTTGGTAATCTGGGTAAGCACGAAAAGCTCCCACAATTTTAATTTGGTCATTAATCATTTCAATAGCATCAGCTTCAGATAAAATGCCTTTATTCTCGTTGCATTCGTCCAAAGCACTAATAAAAGCTTCATAAAGCTCATCATTGGGCGCTTGCCGTTGATACCAAATTTCTGATCTTAATTCCTGTAATCGTAGGCTTATCTCCCGCCACCAACCACTATCTTTATCCCCAAACAAATCAGTGTAAACTTCTTCTATATCTTGATAATCGTCATGATCTACATTTCCAAAAATATCCTTACTCTTATTGATAATTGCTTGAATTTTTTGACCAATGACGTGTAACTCTTCCTGGCAGGATTTTGTCATCGTCAAATCTAAATCTTTGATACTATTTGTTAAGTAATATAAAACCGCATCCAGTACTTTGTCCTTTGCTTCTCCAGGATCGCTACAATCTGCAATCAGACAATCTACAAATTCCATGCCCAAATCGCCACCACTAAGTTTAGCTTCAAACTTTTCGCAGGCAATTCTAGCTTCCGGGCTATTTCGTAGTTGATTTAAGACAATAAAAACCCTTTGGGATAAATCACTGACGGCTAACTCCGCCTTGTCATAAAGCTCTGTGTCCTTATCTTGTAAATCATCCCCAATCACATCAGGGCGACGAATCAATAAAATAACATCAACATCTTTGCCTAAAGTTTCCAGCATCAACTGGCGATCACTAGACTTAAAATCGCCTAAGCCAGGAATATCTACTAGCGTAATTTTACCAATATCATCGTTAGGAAAATTACAGGATATTTCTACCTCCTTAACAGCCAAATATTTATAAGGATCATCTGTTTGCAAACTTTGGGGATGGGTCACATATTCCTGAATTTTCTCGACAGAAATTTCTGTTTGATACTCCAAGGGTTTCAGGTAACAGGCATAGGCATGGCGATTTTTATAGTAGTCTTCCTTTAGACGGTTATAAATTGCTTGCTGCTGTTTAGTGCTGTCATGTCCCAAGTTCGGCAAATCAGACTCCAAAAACTGCGAGAAACTATGGGGTACGGGGCTAAGGGAAAGGTCAATGTAGTAAGGTTTGAGAACTTCCTGTAAAAATGAGTTTTCCGAGTGGAATAGGACAGTGGCACGGGTTTCTCCATGGGGATCATGGCTGATTTTACTTCTGACTGCGGTACAGACCCCTCCACTTTTAGCGGGGATAACATTATTGTCTAGGCCGGTTAAACTCTGTAACAGCGTACTTTTACCTTGCCGCATCATACCAATCACCCCGATGTTGAGAGTGCCACGGGAAAACCGAGCCCGTAATTTCTCCAGCACCACTAACTTTCTGGTAATTTCGTCATGGAGACTAAGGAAGTCAAAGCTATTTAATTTATCTTGTACACTAACACTGTAGCCATTGATAATCTTCGATACTTCAAACCTTTTGGTATCGATTAAAGCTAATGCTAACCGCAAAGCCTCCAAATTGGCGATCGCCGTTGCAATTCTTTCTGCCAGGGGCTGACGTTCCTGAATAATGTTTGCGATCTGTAATGCTCTGCTCATGGTTTCATGACACTATTAGTAACTATGGAGCATAGACTATTGTCCTACCCTGATAACCAACGGTAGCAAAGAATCCCAAAAGAGGACTCTCCCAGAAAAATCTCTTAATAAAACTAAATAACTCCATATATGATTACAGGAGTCATTGCAATCTATTTTGGGTTTAAGTGAACTAACTTAATTTTAAGTGGCAAACCTTGAGCAAAGCTTATAAAAGAATATGATCAAGAACTTCACGAACGAATTAGAAGTAGAAGTTATTGTTAAACCCAAACGAAAAAAACGTTTAATGGATCGACTTGCAGAAAATCCGGTTTCTGTTGAAGGATGGCGTAACCTAACAAGAGATGAAATTAACCTGAGTATTGTTCATCACTTGGAATAATTTGTAGCAAAAAGGGTCAAACTTAGACCCCTATGTATTGCGTGAAGCGATTAGCCAATCTCCATTTGGGGCGTTTCCGTCGTCGAGTCTTTCCCCTTGCCCCACTGTTTGCTAATGGCCGCCGTGAGCAGATGGGACAGCAGACCAATGGGTCTATGGGATCAACAGTCCGCCGACCAAAGCGGCAAAAGCTCCAATAAACCAGTTAGTTTGAGCATTAATTCGTGTTTTCACTAACTGCAAGCATTTTTCGATGGCATTAAGTTTTTCATCGGTGCGGACATGGTTAACATCAAGTTTTTTATCAAGCCCATTGACTGTTTGAGCTATTCCATTGATTAGGTCTTTAATTTCTCTCAGGTCTGAATATGTAACGGTTGTCATGGTAGGTTAAACCCCTTTTAGATTAGTGAGTAGAAGTGGTTAATCCTGATGATTTTCTTTGTTGGGGGAAGTCTGGGCAAACTGAGTTTCCAATTTGGCAAGGCGACTTTGGAGATCTTGATTCTCCTGTTGTAGTTTTTCCAGGTTAGTTTGCAGATTTTTAATCTTTTCGTCACTGCCGATTTTAGCTTGGACTTTTTTCACTGCCTCTTCCGCCATGCGTCGCACCCGACCATCGGGGGTTTGGTTGGCCAGATTTTGCAAAATATTGATCGCCTTGGGGGTTTCCATTTGGCCAAGGGCAGAAGTAACAGAAACTTGGGTGAGGAAAAATTCTTCCTGGGCGATCGCCGTTAGTTGTTCCAGAATCTCCGTTAACTTTTCCGGGGATTGACCGATGGAAACAGCACCTAAAGCTCGAATGGCAGCTAAACGCAGGGGTTGAGGCGTACCATTGGCGGTATAGGTTAAAATTGCGTCCACCGCTTGGGCAGAAGTGGTCAGTTGGCTCAAACCGGCGATCGCCCCACAACGGACAACTTCATTCCAGCCGGAGCGATTTTTTAAAACTTCTGTCAATTGTTGAATAATTTCCCCTTCGTTATTTTTAAGCAGACCAGTGCCAAGGGAACCCAGAGCCGTCGCCGCCGCCGCTTCAGCGTAATAACTGGTTTCCCTTTGGGTCAAACATTTTTTAATTGCTTCGTAGCTAGCTTCGGTTTTCACTTTCGCTAAGGCAGAAATAATCGCCCGCCGCACTTTGGGGTGGTCATTTTTGTCTAAACCAGTGATTAACTCCGTCCCCGCTTGTTCCAGGTTAATGCCCGCTAATTGCTCGGCAATCTCCACCCGCACACCCCAGAAAGCTTCTTTTTGCAATCTTTCCCCTAAAAATTCCACCGCTTCCAAACCGCCTTGTTTGCCAATGGCGATCGCCGCTTGAATGCGGGCAATGGGATCGGGGTCATGGGTACATTGGGCTTTTAATTCCGTTAAAGGATAGGCTAATTCTACAGTTTTAAGGAAATTATTGCCCTGGTCAAAACTGATAAAATCTGGCTTACGGGTTAAGGGAAAATAAAAAACCTGCTCCCGTTCTTTAAGCTGTAAAGGAATAACTTGGCTGGTAACTTTTTCTCCGTCTAAAAAGTTAAAAGCAACGGGAATTTTTAAATTAAACAAATCTTTGTGATCACTATCAGCCTTGGCCTGGGTTTGGGTCACCGTTAACTTAGCTAATTTATTGTCATTATCCCAACTGTAACTAACCTTAAATTCAGGGTGGCCGCCCCGGAAAACATACTGATCAAATAGCCAGAGTAAATTAAAGCCCGTAGCCTTTTCAATGGCCCGCAGTAAGTCCACCGTTTCCACAGTGCCATGGGCATGGTCATTGACAAAAGTATGGACAGCTTTAAAAAATAGCTGGTCCCCCAACACCGCCCGGATCATGTGATAAACACAGGCTCCCTTTTCGTATAAATGGCGATCGTAAAGTTCGATGGCTTCGCGATAAACGTGGGTAACAATGGGACGACGGTAGCGGGAACTATCCTCTGCTAAATAGTTACGGGCTTCCCCCAACAGGTAATAGGCTGCTTCATCCTGGCCATATTCATGGTCTGTCCATAAAACTTCAGCATAGGAGGCCATACCTTCCTTGAGCCAAGCATGGGACCAATGTTTAATAACAACTAAATCCCCAAACCATTGGTGCGCCAATTCATGGGCTACCAAACTTTCCGTATTGCGGTTATCCAATGCGGCTCGTTCATCTAGTAAACACCGGTCCATCAACAGGGTGGTGGAAGTGTTTTCCATGCCCCCGAAAATGAAATCTGCCACGCAAACTTGGTCATAGTTGGGGTAGGCATAGGGATAACCAAAAGTTTGGTTAAAAAACTCGATCATCCGGGGAGTTTTGCCCATGCTCCGTTGTCCATCGGCTTCCCTTCCTTTTTCCACGTAGTAGCGCACTGGCAGATCGCCGTAATGATCTACTATTTCGGCAAAGTCTCCGATCGCCAGGGTCATTAAATAGGTGGGGTGAATTTGGCTTTGGGACCAGTGGAAAATTTGCTCATTGCCTAAATCTTTTTGCTCAATTAAACTGCCGTTGGAAATAACTCGATAGGGTTTGGCCACCTGTACTCGAATTTCCGATGTGGCCAATTGTCCTGGGTAATCAAAACAGGGGAACCAATAGCGGGAATCTTCATCTTCCCCCTGGGTCCACACTTGCACCGGCTTATCGGGGTAATGGCGATCGGGCTGGATAAAATAAATGCCCCGGCGGGGATTTTTCAATTCGTACTGAATTTCCAGGGTGACTGGTTCCGTTCCCAGGGGTTGCAATGGGTTGATGGTTAATTTTTCCCCGTCATAGTCAAAGCTCTGGCTCACCCCTTTAATCAAAACCCAAGCAATTTTCAGATCCACTGCGTCTAACATCAGTTGTTCGATACCAGCCCGCACCGGCGTGAGGGTGATGCGACAAACTCCCTGTAAATGCCGTTCCTCCAGATTGATTTTCAAGTCCAAAAAAATATGATTTACCTGCCCCGGGCGATCTGGATTGTAGTGGGGCTTAGCACCGGGCAGTTCAAAGCTTTTGCGTTGGTTGGATTCGGTATCAAAGGTTAAAAACGACATGGGGAAAGTTTCGCCGGGTTAAGGAAAGGTCACCTTTCAAACCATAACCCTGAAAGCATTTCTGTGACAAGCATGGAGACAAAATGAGCATAAGCAAGAAAAATCCCCCTAGGGTAAGGAGGATTAAACAAAACTAAGGGTTTATTACCTAGTCAATTTTTACTGCGTTAATGAGCCAAAAAATCAGTGAATAAACCTATTTCCAGTTTTTAGCCACAATTTCAGCCAAGTCCACCACCCGTTGGGAATAGCCCCATTCGTTGTCGTACCAAGCAATGACTTTAACCATGTCACCGCCCATTACCATGGTCAGGCTACCATCCACAGTGGAAGAGCAATCCGTGCCCCGGAAGTCGCTGGAAACCAATTCCAAATCGGTGTATTCCAACACTCCTTTAAGGCTGGTGTTGGCTGCTTCTTTGAGCACTCCGTTAACCTGTTCAGCGATGGTGTTTTTCTCTACTTGTACTACCAAGTCCACCACGGAAACGTTGGGGGTGGGCACCCGCAGGGCAATACCGTTCAATTTACCTTGCAGTTCAGGAATTACCAAGGCCACCGCTTTGGCAGCTCCGGTGGAGGTGGGCACGATGTTAACAGCAGCAGCCCGGGCCCGGCGTAGATCCCGGTGGCTCGCATCGAGGATCCGTTGGTCTCCGGTGTAGCTGTGGGTGGTGGTCATGGTGCCTTTGATGATGCCAAAGTTATCGTTAATTACCTTGGCGATCGGGGCAAGGCAGTTGGTAGTACAACTAGCGTTACTAATTACTTCGTATTCTTCGTGCTTATATTCGTGGGCATTGACCCCCACCACATAGGTGCCGATGTTGGGTCCTTTGCCGGGGGCAGTGATTAAAACCTTTTTAGCGCCGGCTTGAACGTGCTTGGTGGCCCCTTCATGGGTAACAAAAACACCGGTGGCTTCGATGACTAGATCTACATTCCATTCTGCCCAGGGCAAATTGAGGGGATTCCGGTCGGAAACACATTTAATAGTCTTGCCATTGACGGTAATGGAGTTTTCGTCGGCACTGATGTCCGCATCCAACTTACCCAACATGGAGTCGTAGCGCAAAAGGTGGGCATTGGTTCTGGGATCAGAGGTGTCGTTGATACCGACTACTTCTAACTGGCTATCGGTGCGCCCCAGCCAGCAGCGGAGAAAGTTGCGTCCGATCCGTCCAAATCCGTTAATTGCTACTCTAGTCACGTTCGTCTTGCCCTCTCTGTTTTAGCTCAGTACATTTAAGGATTATTAATGACACCAATCATATCCTATTGCCTGAACACTTAGATCCCGAATTTCAAAGGGGGGGGGGAATCTTTTTCCCTTTCTCTCCGTCGCTGTTTACCGTGGCCTCTGGGTTTTGTCTATGCCTGGGGGTAGAGTTTTTGCTATGATGTCGCTCAATTACAGGTGCGGTGAACCGGCAGGTGATTGTAGACGTTAACATTTATGGCTTGTGAGGAGCGTTGCTGTGGGTGCTGTGGATTTTAGTGGTCGTCCTTTCCATTTTCTGGGAATTGGGGGCATTGGTATGTCGGCTTTGGCCTATGTCCTCGCAAAACGCCATCTGCCTGTATCGGGCTCTGACCTACGCCGCACCCATATTACTGATCGCCTGGAGTCCGTGGGGGCAAAAATCTTCCAAGATCAGGTGCCGGAAAATTTAGACTATTTTCAATCCCTGCAAGTTAATCCGGCGGTGGCTTTACCCACTGGCTCCCCCGGTCCAGGTTTAACCCTGGAGCAGATTGCCGAGTCGGCCAGCAACGGAGTCAATGGCAATGGCCGCTACCAAACCCATTGTTTACCCCAGGTGGTGTGCTCCACTGCCATTAATGAGGGAAATTTAGAGTACCAAGGGGCGATCGCCAAAAATTGTCCTATCTATCACCGCTCCGATATTTTGGCGGCCTTGATTGCGGAGTCCCGGGGCATTGGGGTGGCGGGCACCCACGGCAAAACCACTACCAGTAGCTTAATTGGCTATGTATTAAAGGAAGCTGGGTTGGACCCCACCATTGTGGTGGGAGGGGAAGTGGATGCTTGGCAGGGTAATGCCTATCTGGGCTCGGGGGAGTATTTGGTGGCGGAAGTGGACGAGTCCGATGGCTCCTTGACCAAGCACCATCCAGAGATCGGTATTGTCACCAATATTGAATTAGACCATCCCGACCATTACTCCACCTTGGCCGAGGTGGTGGAAATTTTCCGTACTTTTGAATCCCATTGCCAAACTTTAATCGGTTGTTTGGACTGTGGTGTGGTGCGGCAACATCTTTCCCCCACCATTACCTATAGTTTAGAAAATCATCCCGAAGCGGATTACCAGGCCCGGCAAATTAAGCGTCAAGCCCATGGTAATGAGGTAGAAGTGTGGGAGAGGGGGGTTTGTTTGGGCACCATGACTGTGACTTTGCCCGGTGACCATAACATTAGTAATGCCTTGGCCGCGGTGGCGGTGGGCCGTTTACTCGGTTTAGATTTCCCCGTTATTGCCCAGGCGATCGCCAGTTTTAATGGAGCCAAACGGCGCTTTGAGTGCAAAGGTTACTGCAACGGCATTACCTTTATTGATGACTATGCCCACCACCCCAGTGAACTGCTGGCAACCCTGGCCGCCGCTAAGCAAAAAGTAACCCATGGCAAATACGAACGGGTAGTGGCCATTTTCCAGCCTCATCGCTACAGCCGGACCCATACTTTTATGGCGGAATTTGCCACTGCGTTTAAGGATGCGGATTTGGTGGTCTTAACTGACATTTACAGTGCCGGGGAGCAAAATCCCTACAACATCCGGGGGGAAGATTTAGCTAAGGCAGTGGGTCAACACCATGGGCATGTGGTTTACCAGCCCCGATTGACGGAATTGAGGGAATTTTTGCCTAAAGTTTTGCAGAGTGGTGATTTGGCGCTATTTTTAGGGGCGGGCAATCTCAATCAGCAGATTGCGCCGGTACTGGCGGCCTGTGCCTAGGCTGGGCAAGCTAACCTAGGGTTGTCTTTGACCGTTTCCCCCTGTCCTGCTAATTTTCCGGACCAACCGCCATGATTATTTCCCCCGCTACCCGTCCCACCCCCATGGAACCTCCGGCGATCGCCTTGGCGGGAACAGGGACTATTATTCAGCCCCAAACAAGTCTGGCGGAATTCACTACCTATCGAGTGGGAGGCAAAGCGGAGTGGTATGCGGCCCCCCGTTGCCTGGAGGATTTAGCCGCTGTATTGGACTGGTTTCAGGGTCAGGATTTACCGTTAACTTTTTTAGGGGCCGGGTCAAACCTGTTAATTAGTGACCAAGGCTTAGCCGGTTTGGTACTGAGCACCCGTTATCTCCGGCAAAGCAAGTTTGATGAAGAACAGGGTTTAATTACCGTGGCCGCCGGGGAACCGATCGCCAAAGTAGGTTGGCAGGCCGCAAAACGAGGCTGGCAAGGACTGGAGTGGGCTGTGGGCATTCCCGGTACGGTGGGGGGTGCTGTGGTGATGAACGCCGGGGCCCATAATCAATGCACAGCGGAAACATTGGTGGAAGCGACGGTAATGCGTCCCGACGGCGGTTTAGAAGTTTTAACCAACGAGCAATTAGGTTTCAGTTATCGCACCTCTAATCTACAAAAACATCTTGGCGATCGCCTGGTGGTGGATGCCACGTTTAAGTTAACGCCGGGATTCACCAGGGAAGAAATCATGACCCGCACCACCCGTAATTTACATCAACGCAAAAGTACCCAACCCTACGACAAACCCAACTGTGGCAGCGTGTTCCGCAATCCCACGCCCCTTTATTCAGCCCGTTTAATTGAAGAATTAGGACTCAAGGGTTACCGCATTGGTGGCGCAGAAGTATCCCAACGCCATGCGAACTTCATCGTTAATATTGACAACGCTAAAGCCCAGGATGTATTCAACCTCATTTTCCATGTGCAAGGGGAAGTGGAAAAACACTACGGCATCCTCTTAGAGCCAGAAGTGAAAATGCTGGGGGAGTTTGCTCGATGAACATTATTAAACCTTTGTCAAATGCCTAATCCAGCCATAGGCCTCGCTCAACAATTTGGGGACTACCTCGCCCAGGGTGATTATGCTAAGGCCCACGGGCTACTGTGCTTTGCACTCCAACGCCAGTATTCACCCTCCACTCTGCGGGCCGATGTGGAAGCCATGATTAACTATGGTTCCGGCGCTATCCAGAGGGCGATCGTCATGGCAGACTGCCTCCTCACCGACTGGCAATATCCCCCCATGGAAGCTAATGATCTAGCCTGGGTCTATGTTTCCCTGGAAGGGGAAGATTTTCTCGAAGCGGTGTCGGTTATCGTTCAGCAAGAGGGGGAAAAACTGGCAATTCGCTGGCTAGAATGGGGCCGACCCTGACTTTTTTCCTGGCTGCTCTCAACAGAGGGTTCTGCTGGGGTAGATTTTTGTTATGGAAAACCGTCCCCCCTAAAATCCCTAGGTCTTGAAAGAGGGAGATTTATGGGGTCATCGTTGCTTAAAAACAACCAAACTTAGCTCATTTGGGATTGTAAATAATTTTGGAGACCAATTTTTTCAATCAGCCCCAACTGTTTTTCTAACCAATAGGCATGGTCTTCTTCCGTATCGGCTAGGATTTTCAGCAATAGGTCCCGGCTTTGATAGTCTTGCTCCTGTTCACACACGGCCATTGCTTCCTTCAGGTTGGCAATGACTTCATACTCATAGTCCAGGTCGTATTGCAACATTTCCGGCACGGTTTTCCCCACCCGAATTGGGTCCTGTTGGGAAAGGTCGGGGGTCTCTTCCAGAAACAGGATGCGCTCAATTAACAGGCTGGCATGGGCCGTTTCGTCCTGCATTTCATGGTCGATCCGACTATAAAGCTTTTCCAGACCCCAATCTTGATACATACGGGAATGGATAAAATATTGATCCCTAGCAGCTAGCTCCCCACGCAGTAGCTTATGGAGTTGGGCGAGGACGGCGGGTTTACCTTTCATAAAAAATACCTTGCAAAAATGGACAGCGGACAGAACAACCTAGGCACAAATCTACCTAGACAATAGACAGGGCTAATCTAATTTTAGCCTCCCGACTGCCCCAGGGATCTCTGGACAGTAGAACAGAACTTGTTAGTAACTTTCCTGTAACTTTGAAACTAGATGATTGGGGGACTTTTCCTAATTCTTATCTACAGTCGGCTACGGAGAATAAATTCATAATCCCCACCGGGTTCCAATTGATAATCACTGCGTTCTAAAAAACGTCCCAGGGGTTCAAAAATAAGTGATCGCCCGAGAGATGGTTGCACTCGTAATTTCCCCCCCCGAAAATTCCAGTGAAATTGCCACTCATAGTCCCCAGCCCGCACTTCCCCCGCCAGAAAACCTCCAGGCCAAGAATGGGTAGTCACTCTCAGGTGGGCTTTGGTTTGAGGCATAGGACGTACTGATGGACGAAGAATAGATATAGTTAAAACTAGTGGTCTATCCACGGTGAATGAAGACTACCCCAGAAAGGTTTGCCGATAATTGGCGATAGCGTAGCACAATATATGGGGAAGGTGGCTGTCAATTCCCCTGCCCACCGGCCCTTGGTTTCCACGGCTGTTTACTTGGCCCCATCAGTAAAATTTCCCCTACAAAAGAGAGGTCTTGGCACTATTTATACTCCTCCCCTAGCCCGTCTCATTGAACAATTGCAACGGCTCCCCAGTGTGGGGCCAAAAACTGCCCAACGTCTTGCCCTGCATCTGCTTAAACGTCCCGATGCGGAGGTGGAGAATTTGGCCCAAGCCCTCCTCGACGCAAAAAAACGAGTGGGGCAATGCCAGGTATGCTTTCATTTATCCGCTGAGCCCGTCTGTGATATTTGCCGCCATCCCCAACGGGATAACAGTGTCATCTGTGTGGTTAGTGACCCCAGGGATGTAATTGCGCTGGAAAAAACTAGGGAATTCCGGGGTAAGTACCATGTGTTGGGCGGGGTAATTTCCCCCATGGACGGCATCGGCCCGGAGCAATTGACCATTCAACCTCTATTACATCGGGTTAGTCAGCCAGAAATCAAAGAAGTAATTTTGGCTATTAGTCCCAGTGTGGAGGGGGAAACCACCACGTTATATTTGGGTAAACTCCTGCAACCTTTTACCAAAGTTACCCGCATTGCCTTTGGTTTGCCCATGGGAGGGGATTTGGAATATGCCGATGAAGTTACCCTGGCTAGGGCCTTGGAGGGACGGCGAGAATTGTAAAGTTTGGACGGCGATCGCCAAAAAAAGCGCTGTGAACACAACGCTTAGGAAGATATAGACACTAAGTCCGGCTATCAAAAAGGCCGGTGGAGTAAATTCATCACGTAAACCGACGGCTTACCAAAGACCACGGATGGGCATGGGGGCAGGGGCCGGAGCAGGAGCCACGGGGGCAGGGGCAGACCGAGTTACGGGGGGCAAGGACACGGGCTCAGAGGATTGGAAGTTAATTTCAGAAATGGTAACCTCTTGAACTTCTTTGAGATCCAAACGGGTCAACCAGGTGGGGTGGGCCGCAGAATAAAAGTCAGTGCGGATATAGTTACCATTGTCATCAAAGACGGGCTGGAGCAAAACATCATCACCGGGTTCAGCGGCACCGGCACCATCCCAGTGGTAGATGCGGCTATTGTCGCTTACCTCAATGTAGCCGGGGAAGTCACCATAGGGTAACAGTTCGACTTGGATGATACTACCAACTTTGCCCCGTACCCGACCGATCGCCAGACCGTCGAAGCTCATTTGCTCAGGGTCGGGAAGATACATGTCATGGCCAGGAAGCTGGCTCAATAAAATGTTACCCTTAGTTTGAAAAGGCTCAGCCTGGGCGGGGGGTGTAAAACCTAAGGCCGCAGCAGCAAGCACAACTCCAGAGAGGATCTGAACAGATTTGTTTAACACGATAACCTCGCTTGTGAATCACGAAAATCAATTTTTAGCTAGGGCCAAAGTCTGGACCCCGACGCTAAAAGTATAATATAGTTCCTTGGGGACGGGGAGGGTTTGCGCCCATCCCTTAAAACTTTTTTACCTAATTCCGGTCTTGCCAATCCACTAGCCCTGGCCTTGGGGACTAATATCCAGGGCGAGGAATTGTTATGACAATTAAAGTGTTTCCGCCAAGCTATAGGGTCTGGTGAGTTGTTGCAGTTGTCGTACCAGAAGACTGAGGAATAACCCCACATCGGTGACCACCCCCACGGATTCCACTGAACCACGATCGCTCAGTTTGGTAACCACAGCGGGGTTAATGTCCACACAGACCATTTTCACACCGGAAGGAGTCATATTGCCGACGCCAATGGAGTGCAACATGCTGGACAGCATCAGAATCATATCTGCTCCCTGGATTAACTCACTGTAACGGCTCTGGGCCTGAACTAGGTTCATTTCAGTATCGGGCAGGGGGCCGTCATCCCGGATGGAACCAGCTAGGCAATAGGGGATGTTATTTTTTACGCATTCGTACATAACCCCTTTGCTGATAAATCCAGCTTCCACCGCCTGGCGGATCCCACCGTAGCGCCGCACAGTGTTAATAATTTTCAGATGGTGACGGTGCCCCCCCCGCACTGGGATGCCCCGCTGCATATCCACCCCGAGGGAAGTACCCATGGTGGCCTGTTCAATGTCATGGACGGCGATCGCATTGCCTCCCAGTAGGGCATGGACATAGCCCTCCCGCACCAGATGGGAAAGGTGTTGGGCTCCCCCTGTGTGAATCACCACAGGTCCTGCGGTAACAACAATTTTGCCTCCCTGGTCCCGGATTTGTCGCATTTCCCAGGCAATTTGTTCCACCAAAAGTTCTACCCGACGCTCGCTGGAAACCCCCGCTGCCATGAAGGCAAATTCCTTATTTTCTTTGCGGGTTCCGCCTTCATGGGATTCCACTTTTTTGATGGTACGAATACCTTCGACTCCCACCATGACTCGATCGCCGACCTGGAGATCCCGGAGTAGTACACAGCGGGCCGAAGGGGGATTGCTGGTGACCACAATGGCTGCATCCATCCGTTGTCCTGTCACCTGGACCCATTCACAATTAACCCGCACCTCCGTGGGGTAAATGGTACTGACATAGAAATCATCGGGAGCTACCCCCCCTTGGGTCACCGTTTCGGTGTTGATATCACAGAGTTCCTGGGGAGGGGGCACTGCACCGAGATCAATTAGCTCAGTCATGATCTCTTCCATAATCTGGTGCGAGGGGGCTGAAACCCTGACCTCTGCGCTGGAAGTACTGTTACGCTCCACCCCTAAATTGAAGTTCAGCACCCGGAAACTACCGCTGTTTTCCACCACCAAATCCAGGGCTTGGTTCAGAATACCGGCATCGAGTAGATGACCCTCCATGCGAATCACCCGACTTTCAATGGAAACGGTGGCATGGACATCTGGCAAAATGGGCTCCGTTACCCGCAGGGTTAGACATTTGGCCGCTCCTCCCGCTTTCAAAAATTCCGTCAGGGGAGTTTCCCGCACCTTAAAGCCCGCCTCAGCTAATTTTTCCTTCAGGGTTCGGCTCACCAAATTCATAATGATGATGTCGTTAACATTGACCGCATTGCAGGCAAAATTAACCGCATCCAGTTCCTCGACAATAATCCTTTTTTCCGGCGGAATCCGCATTTCAATTACCCGGTTGGAATAGGCGTCAAACGCAGGGGGATAGTAGAGCAAATAGCCACCACTCAGGGGGCAAAAACAGGTATCGAGGTGATAGAAGCGCTCATCAATTAACCGCAGGGAGACTACTTCTGTATCTAGCCATTTGGCAATGTAGGGATGGGAATCTAGTTCGGAACGGAAACCATAGCCGGCCCACAACCAACGGCCTTCCCGGTCAAACAGGGCATCCCCGGCCCCTTCAAAGGGTAAATCCTGGGGCAGTTCGTAAACGGTGAAACCATTTTCCTCAAACCAAGCTTTGAAATAGGGTTCTTCCCCCTGGCGTTCTTTGTGGTAGAAGCGACTCAGTACGACATTTTCCCCGAGCACCAGCCCCGCATTGGCGGTAAAGACCATATCAGGCCAACCCTTTGCCGGCTTTACCAAGTCCACGATGGCGCATTCTTTGATGGTCTGGTGTAGTTTTTTCCACTGCTCTACGGCCCGTTCCTGGGAGGATTTGTGGATATTGCCCTCCATCCAAGGATTAATTACATAGTCCACGTCGTAGTGGTCGGGGGGGCACATCAAAATGCGAATATCGTCAGCCATGGTTGAAGAAGAAGAAAAAAAGTTGGTTTGCAAGTATATCTAGAGATAAATCCTGGTAGGGGGAAGATCGTTAATCAGCTTTCCAGGCAGCCGAAATCCAACCTTCCATTCTATCATGGTATCCCTGTTGAAACTTTGTCCCTGGGCCCATACCATGGGGACAATGTTTTTTGTTGGGAGCCCCCATGGCGATCGCCAATTCCCGTCTTCGTCCCTGGCAGGTGGGTATTTTAATTTTGCCCATTGCCGGGGTAATAAGCTTTTTGCTGGTGGCGGCCAGTTGGCAAATTAATGCTTGGCATTTGAACTGGATTTGGGCGGTGGTGGTGCTAATTTTCCTGGGCTGGCGTTGGTTGCTGGTGCGGTGGACCGCTCCCTTAGCAGCTCCCAATGGGCAAACATCTTTCCCTACCATTTCCCTGGGGGAGGCCACGGCGGACGTTAACGTTGGGAAAATTGAGCAGGCGTTAAACGAGATTCTCCAGGCTTCCCGTCAAGATGTGCCAGCGTGGCAGGATTGGCCCCTATTTTGGCAGAGATGTCAGCAGGTGGTGACGGTAGTGGCCCAGACCTATTACCCAGAAGTGAAATATCCCCTACTCAACATCTACGTACCGGATGCCTATGGTTTAATCCGGGGCACAGTGGATGATATGGACCGCTGGGTCGCCAACCTTTCCCCCACCCTCAACCAAGTTTCACTAGCTCAGGTGTATCAATCCTACGAAGTTTATCAAAAGCTGGAACCATCCCTAAGGAAAATTTGGCAGGTCTGGTATTGGGGGCAATGGGTGCTCAATCCGGTGGCGGCGGCGGCTCGGTTAGCTAGTCAGCAAAGCAATCAGCAGGCGACTCAGCAATTGTTGGTTAATTTGAGTCAACAGTTACGGGAAGCAACCCTGCGTACCCTCTGTCGCCAGGCGATCGCCTTGTACAATCCGGCCAGTGGTAATTTGCCGGACAATTTTGGCAGTGGGGGAAACTCCATCCCAGGGCTAGTTAAGGCTAAAAGCCAGACTTTGCAGAATATTTTGGCCCAGGGGCAATCCCCCCAGGAAGTGGAGCAACAGCCGGTCAATGTTTTATTGGTAGGGCGCACTGGGGCGGGGAAAAGTAGCTTGATTAATGCCCTTTTTCAAACCAATTTGGCGGTGACGGATTTACTGCCCAGCACCACGGAAATTACCAAGTATGAATGGCGCACCAGGGATGGAGAAATGCTCATGCTTTGGGACAGTCCTGGTTATGAGCAGGGGCAACGGAAGGATTTGCGGCAACTGGTGTTGGACTATGCCCAACGGGCCGACGTAATTTTATTGCTCAATCCCGCTTTAGATCCGGCTTTGCAGATGGATGCGGACTTTGTGCGGGATCTCCAAACCCTGGGGGGCGATCGCCCTTTAATTCTCTTGGTAACCCAGGTGGACCGACTGCGCCCTGTGCGACAATGGCAACCCCCCTACAATTGGCGATCGGGGGAACAAGCCAAAGAAAAATCCATCCGGGAAGCGGTGCAGTATCGGGTAGAGCAATTAGGGCAGTATTGTGAACAAGTTTTACCCGTTGTGAGTGGGGATGAAGCGGTGGGGCGATCGCCTTGGGGCCTAGAAGAACTTTCCGTCGCCCTAGTAACTGTGGTTAGCCCGGCCCAACAACAAAGGCTAGCCCGCTTTTTACGCAATCTGGAGGCCCGTTCCCTGGCCGCGGCCCAAATTATTGACCGTTATGCTCTGCAAATGACCACTACCCAAGGGGTGACGGCCTTGTTAAAAAGTCCCGTGTTGCAATTTGTTTCTAGCTTGACCACTGGCTCTCCGGCCCTAGCATACCTACTAGCAGAGCAAATTCCCATTGAGCAATTGCCCCTAGTGTTGGGGAAGCTCCAATTGGCCTATGACCTATTTAATTTGTTAGCGGCGGATAAAGACGATACTAGTTTTGATCTACTCACCCTCTGGCCCCTATTGCTGGACAATCCGGTGTCCCCCGATCGCAATGCCTGGGCTTTTGGCCATGCCCTGTTGGAATATTGGACGCAAAATTTGACGGTGGAGCAGTTGGGAGTCAGATTTCGCCATTATTGTGAACTAGGCTGATTGGTTGATTAACGGTGAAAGATTGGGCTGACTATGGTTGATATTGGCTTGGGGCGACATTCTAGGCCATTGCACCCAGTAACGGTAACCCCGCTGGGCATTCCCCTGCAGAGCAATCTGCCCCTGATGACTTTTGATGAAGTAAAAACTGAGGGTTAAAGCCAAAATTTGTCGGCAATGGTGACCCTGACTTTCTTGGTTATGGCCCTGAAGTTTCAGAGCTAAGTACTCCAAGGTCAACTGGATATTTACTTCTGCTTGGTTGGCTTCCCCTTCTGTGAGTAAATCCTGTAGGAGCACATGGGGCAAACCCTGGCCCTGGGGAGAATCAACCCAAACAGTTAAGTGCAAATAGTCTTGGTCAGCGGAGGTGTGGATGTGTAACGTGCCATCTGTTACCCCCTCATCCAACAAACTAAGCAATAGGTAATATATTCCCTGTCTGACCTTAACTTTGTCTAGGGGCCAATATTTCAGCCCCGATTCTAGGGAAAGTTTGAGGGCAAGCCGTTGTTGACCGAGTACGGCGGCCATTTTATCCTGCCAATACTCCCCCAGTAGGGCCAAATTGACATTGACAATTTGTAAGCCCTGGCGAACGGGTTTAATCTGCTCCAGTTCAATAATTTCCTCAATGGCTTGGTTAACCCGTTGGCCACTCTGGTGAATAATTTCTAGATACTGTTTTTGTTTGTCATTCAGCTTGCCAAAAACCCCATCCCTCAAAACACTGGCCATACCGATCACGGCTGTGAGGTCCCGCTGGGTAAGGATTAGGTAATGGGGCACCAATTGCAGTTTGACTGCCTCTGGAGAATGGGCCGATCGCCCTGATGTCTGTGGTTTATTCAAGTTGTTACCGTTGGCAGAAAAAGCACTATTCCCTCCCACGGCGATCGGATTTAACCCAACTTTATTAAAATTACGGTCAGGTTGCCCCTGGTTCGCACCCAGAAAAGCTTGGTGTTCAATTTCCCCCATGCACCAACGGGCAGTCATATTCATTAGGGCCACATCTGATTCCGTAAAATCATGGGGAGAAAAATCTAGCACCGCCAAGGCTCCGAGACACACACCATCCCTGGTTAGCAGGGGAGTGCCCAGGTAAGACCTAATACCATAACGCTGGTACAATTCCCCCTCAGCAAAAAATGGTTCCGCCAGGGCATCGGTAACCACTAGTGGCATGGCACTATCCACCACCAGGGTACAGTAAGCATCGTTGCGACTAATCCGCCGGGAAACCACATTAGGGTTACCCACACCCAATCTATAGATACCTACTGCAGATACAATACTTATTTCATCTTCCACCATCAAACCTACTAAACAAATAGGTAGTCCCAGATTCCTAGCTAAGGTTTGGGTGGCCTCCTCGAAAAAAGTGCTGTTTCTATTGGTTAACAAACCTAATTCCAACAGTTTATTTTGCCTCTGTGCATCTTTTTCTCGCTTCGATAAGCCGTCAAGGGCACAACTCAAGCCGAGACTGTAACCCTGTTGATTGTTGAGCATATTAAGACCTTCGTACCTAGTCTGTCTTTAGAACTTATTTTCTACATCTATAATGCTCTGTCTACAGAGGGATGACAATCCCCCCAGTAAAACTTTAGGAAAAATTTTAGGTAGGCTAGGACAAGACAACCGGGGATAAATCTTAAATCTATAGCAAAAAGTGAGTTATTTGGGACACTTTCAATTTTAAAACGCTTATTCCGAGAAGGTTTCAGTGACTCTTGGTTCTAACCGTCTCGATCTTTGCTATGGGAACCGTTATAGGGTAGTTGGGGAAAAATCCCCATTAATCACAGTATCAATTACGGTGGCGAATTTGGTGGGAAACCTATGGCCATAGGGAGTAGAATTGCTAAATTTGACATCCTCCGCCTCCCTGAAGGGAGGGGATTCCTAAGACTCACGACTTAGGTTTCTGCTTCATAGCACCTGCCTTCACAGACTTACTCTGTTCGGGTCTTACGGTCGCTCCACAGACTGACACCGCCAGCCCGGCGGCCAAAACATTCTGACTGGCATTGATATCTCTATCGTGGTGAGTGCCACAACTTGGACATTGCCAATCTCGAATATTGAGGGGCATCTTATCGATGATATGCCCACAGGAACTACAACGCTGGGAGGAAGGAAACCAACGGTCAATTTTGACTAAATTCCTACCATACCAACGACATTTGTAATCTAATTGGCGTACAAACTCCCCCCATCCACTGTCACTAATGGAGAGGGCAAGCTTATGGTTTTTGACCATATTTTTGACAGCTAAAGTCTCAACGGCGATGGTTTGGTTTTCACGCACCAGTTGAGTGGTCAATTTATGGAGAAAATCTTTCCGGGAATCAGTAATTTTAAGGTGAATCTTGGCAACCTTGCGGCGTGCCTTTTCCCTATTCTTAGACCCTTTCTGCTTACGAGCAAGACGTTTTTGAGCCAACTGTAAACGAGGGTGATGTTTTTTGAATTGCTTAGGATTTGCAACCTTATCACTATTACTGGTGGCAATTAAGCTGGTAACCCCCAAGTCAAGACCCACTGCATTATTGTTAGCGGGTAAAGGCTTGATTGTTGGATCGTCAAACTGAATGGAAATATGCCAACGCCCCGATGGGTGCAACTTCACAGTAACCGAAGATGGTTCACATCCTTGGGGAATTTGCCTTGACCAACGAACATCTAATGGTTCTTGACATTTGGCCAGGTAAATTTGACCATTTCGATATTTGAATGCTGATTTGGTAAATTCTGCACTGCCCCCATGGTGCTTCTTTTTGAAGTTGGGGTACTTGGCACGACCATCAAAGAAGTTAGTGAATGCCTTCTGAAGATGGCGTAAACCTTGTTGCAACGGGACACAACTAACTTCATTGAGAAAAGCAAGTTCTTCCTCTCGTTTCCATGCTGTCAACATGGAAGATGTTTCGTTGTATCCAATTCTCTCCTGCCGTTCGTACCATCCTTGAGTGCGTTCATGCAAAGCCTTGTTATAAACCAAGCGAACACAACCCAATGTGCGGCGCAAGAGATTTTCTTGTTCCAGTGTGGGGTAAAACCTGTAGGAGTGGGCCTTTTCCATGCCTAACATTATAGCATCTTGTTTGTGATACTTTCCTTAGTGTTAGAATCCAAATGCAAAGCCGTCCTGAAGGACGGGGTTTCACACCCATTTTTCTGATGATGGAAGCCAAGATCGAACAACGGCAATGGTGGGTGGATCGATGGTTAGAGCTATTAGATTCTTACCGATTTAAAAAGCGCCTCGAGCGGGCGAGGAATTATGCCAGGGAGGGCAATGTCCTTAGTTTGCAGTTTGTTGAGAGTAAGCTAACTGCCCTGGTGCAGGGCACAGAGGTGGACCCCTATCAAGTCACCCTGGGGTTGGATTGCTTCAGCGATGAGGATTGGCATTATGTGGTGGCAACCCTAGCCCAACAGGCCCTATACGCAGCCCAGTTACTCGGTGGAGCCATGCCCCCCAGCATTGAACAGGTATTTGTGCAAAATGGTTTAAATTTGTTCCCCTTCACTTTGGGGGAGGTGCATTCCCACTGTAGCTGTCCAGACAAAGCCAATCCCTGCAAGCATATCGGTGCGGTGTACTATCAGTTGGCAGACCATTTTCAGGAAGATCCGTTTGTAATTTTTCGTTTGCGGGGTCGGAGCCGGAGTGAGTTGCTAGAGCAGTTGAGTTGTTATCGACACCTTAGCTCAGCCCAGTTGGCTACCTATGATCCAGATCTTTGGGCTGACTCTATGGCGATCGCCATTGATGTGGAGGAAGGGGCAACAATTGCCAAGCCCCAAAAAGAAACCAAAGCAGAGCAACAGCAAGCTATCAAAGAATTTTGGCAGTATGGGGGGGAATTGGTGCCGGAATTAACGGCGATCGCCCCACCGGACAACCCACTGCAACAGATTGAACGCCTAGGAGATCTACCTTTGAATTACGAAGTGGCCAGGGAAATTAAACAGGCATTAACGCAAATCTATCAGGCCGCCAGCCAAGCCGCCCTGGGACAGATAGTGGGGACCAGCGAATAGCTACCCTAAACCTGAGAAAAAAAGAAAGTTTCAATGGGGGTGGAGAGACTCGAACTCTCACGAGCTTATAAGGCTCAACGGATTTTAAATCCGCAGCGTCTACCATTCCGCCACACCCCCAACAATTGGGGTTCACCGATTCCTCGGCGATTAAGCATCATACCACAGAAAGTTTCCCCCACCAGTTTGGCAAGATTTCCAGTCGAGCTAGCGTTGCTGGGGTTGCCACTCCAGATAAACTCCAAAGCGACTTTCCCGGTAGGCGGGGGAATTTTGCCGTTGTACATCTGTGGCAATGCGCCATTGGGGAGTCAACGCATAGCCCACGGAAAGGGTGCTAACGCCCACTTCTGCTGTGCCCCCAGGAGCAACAAAATTTTGGCTAAAACTAATGTCCGCTGCTCCGGTGTGGGAAAGGGCCAAGACCACTTTGCCCCCCACATTAAACCCCTCACTGTGGTAATCATTTTGGGCGATCGCCCGGTAACCAAGCAGAGGAGTGACATTGACGTACCAACCCAGGGGTAAGAGATAGTATTGCAGATTCGCCCCGCCCCCCTGTTGTCCAGCAAAATTAGTGTAGTAGTCACCACTCACACTCAAAGGAGATTCGCCAATAAATAGGTCTTCCACGCCGATCGCCGCGCCACTGGATTGGTCATCGTCGGGAAAATAGTTATAACCCAAGCGCACCCTCGTTAAAAAAGCTGGATCATTGTTGTTTTGCTCAAATAAATCGGGGGTTTCCTCCCACCACCGTTGCAAAGTGGGACTACTTTCCACCATGGCAGGCTCCAAATCCAACGGGTTTCCCCCCGGTTCCTGGGCCCCTACACTCCCTACACTGGCGATCGCCGAAAAGATAACCAAGCTAGAAGGTAACAAACTCAGCCAACCACGAAAAATCACAGTCATAAACCCTCTATCAACGGTTTTAACCCCAGAATCCGGTCACTGACCCCTGGGGAAGGCAAAAATTCTCTACCCACAAAGTCAAATAGTCCGAGACGGCAACTTGACAAGACAAGTTCCAAATAGCACTCTAAGTAGAAGCTAATTTCCTTATGACTCCCAACAGCCTGTCAAATTCTATTTCAGCGGACAAACTATGATCCCACTGCTTTCCCCCATGATGTTGGCTCAAATCGTCACCGCCCCCATCCAGCCGATCGAAGCAGATTATATTGTGCAGCCGCAGGAAATAAGACCTTTGCCGGGGCAACTTGACCAAATACCCGTTTTTAACAGCAACAGTCCAGAAGTAGTAGAAGGGGAAGGAATTTTACTTTCCACCTTTCCCGCAGACCGTAAATACTACCCCAACGCCCACCTCAACAAAGCCCTCAACGGTCGCTTTGACTTTTTCTCCCATCACATCGCCCGGCCAAGGGATTCCCGCACCCTTTACCAAGGAGTGTTAATGGGTAATCCCACCGACAGAACCATCACTGTCCGCATTCTCCAGGGTGGCAGTTACCTCACCGGCCCCGATGCCCCCTTTATTAACCTGGCCCCCACCGTAGAAGATCCCCACGGACAATTCTTTTCCGGCCCTGGTTCTAAATTAATGAGTCAATTACTGCGGGGCAACACCCAAGCTGGCTTCCCCAGTCAAGTGATTATTCCCCCGGGGCAAACCAGATTGTTATTTTCCCTGGCCATCAATCGCAGCAGTGCCCGTTCCACTTACCTCCGACTCCAGAGCAATGGCCCTATTTACATGGCCAATCTGGCTATGTACGCTGTGCCAGAATACACCCCGGTGGTAGATACTGCCAGCGCCGGCGCTAATCTGCCTACCCCCAAAGTGACCTATCGCCCCCCTACGTTGGACAATTGGCAAGCAATGCTATATCGGGGTTATTTGGCCTACCCTAGAGACTTGGCCCCCACTCCCCCAGACCAAATCCGGCCCGGAGCACCCAGAACCCCCATTTATGGAAGGGTAGCCGGCATTTCCCAAGGGGCTTCTTGGCAAGCCACCCTGGTGGATAACTCCAAGGCTCAATTCCTCAGTATTCCCCAACGGGGCAGAGCTTTTTCCTATCCCCTCAGTACTGTCAGTGTGGGTACCTATGCCACCCAACAGGTACAGAGTGCCCCTATGCTGGCCCGCTATCCTGATACCGCTTACCTCGCCCATGGCAACTACGGCGTTCATTACCAGTTGAAACTGCCCCTCAAAAATGTGACCAATAATAGACAAAGCGTTTCCCTGACCCTGCAAACCCCGATCAAACAGGATCAATATAACGATCGCCTATTCTTTATGCGCCAACCCAGCGGGCAGATATTTTTCCGGGGCACCGTCAGGGTTAGTTATGTGGATGGAGACAACCAATCCCAGGAGCGCTTTTTTCACCTCACCCAACGGCGGGGAGAAATGAGCAATCCCCTCATTACTTTGAATATGCAACCGGGGGAACAACGGGAAGTGACGGTGGATTTGATGTATCCCCCCGATGCTACTCCTCCCCAGGTGTTGACAGTCAAAACAGAGGAGCTTTATTACGGCAGTTTTTCTTCCCCTAGGTAAGTACAGAGACTCCGGCGGGGGAAAGGGTAACAGGTTTCTCCGCCACAACTTTCTTCTCTTCCAAAATGGAGGAGTTAAAACGGTAGCCTACATTTCGCACAGTCTGAATTAGACTGGGTTGCCTGGGGTCTGTCTCAATTTTTTTCCGGAGGGAAAGGACGTGGGTGTCGATGGTGCGGGGATTGTCGATCGCCTCGGGCCAGGCCCGGCGGAGTAGCTCTGTGCGGCTGAGGGCACTACCTTCCGCTTGGGTCAGCACGTAGAGCAAACTAAATTCCTGGGGGGTGAGGTCGACAAAATTGCCCTGATATTCCACTCGACGCTGTACCAAATCAATTTTTAGTACTCCATAATCCAACAACAAAGGGGCGGCCACAGTGCGGACCCGTCGAATTAGACATTCTATGCGGGCTAAAAATTCCTGCATGCCAAAGGGCTTGGTTAGATAATCATCAGCCCCAGCCTTTAACCCATGGACAATGTCTTTTTCTGTGTCCTTGGCGGAAAGAATAAAAATCATTGACTGGTGCTGTTGATATAACCAACGGCAAAGCTCAATGCCATCCCCATCAGTAAGGTCAGAATCAATCACGGCCAGGGTGGGCAATTGATTATTAAATGCCTGGCGGGCTTGGTGGAAACCGCTACATTGTTGGACAAGGTAGCCGCTCTGCTGGAGGTGCCAGCTCAATAGAGAGCGGAGATGGGGGTTACCCTCTACGACTGATATGTAGACTGGATTCACCGATCTAGACCCCTGACTGAAAGTTCCCTGTTAATCTAACAAAGTCAATGTCAAGGCTTTGTAACAACAGTTACCTGCATGGGGGGGCAAATCTTCAAAAAATATAAAGAATTTGCTCGCCATAATGTTAATTGTTCGTACCATTTCCGTCGCTCAACGGTTAACTTTTGTCAGACCAATGGGCCATGAAAAAATTTGAGAATCCCCTAGTAAGGTTTTGGTGTAGAGCACAAATTTACCCAATCAAGCTCCCTCAATACCAGGAGACTTTGATGTTCGCCCCAAATCTAGGGAGTCTGGGTCCTTTAAAAATCTATTCCGGGTCATCTTCACTGCGCTGCTAAGACTAGGGGTTTGAATTGTTCCATTAGTTCCCTCCGACTGGCGGTGATGCAAGGATAGGGGCGATCGCCATAATTTTCTCCTGGGGTGAGGGGAAACAATGGTTCGGGGCGGAGGCAGAGAAATTCCCCCCCGGCGGCCAACAAAATCGGCCAGGCTCCAGCAATGTCCCAAATTTTTGGTGTTTTTTCCGTTCCCCCGAGGGCAGCCCCTAGGGCCACCAGGGCCAGATTGTAACTACTAACCCCAATGAGCCTCAATTTACAGGGAAAGGGATTGGTTAAAATTCCGGCGCTACGGGCACAAAGATTAAACAAATGATTTTGACTAGGCTCGGCGTCACTAACCTGGATTGGTTCCCCATTCAGAAAGGCCCCCTGGGGCCCGGTTAACCCAGAATTTTCTAGCCAATAGCCCCAAAAGGATTGTTGCAGCAGGGGAAAATGGAGAAAACCAAACACTGGTGTGCCCCGGTAGAGTAGGCCAAGGGAAATGCCCCAGATGGGAATGCCCCTGGCGAAATTGGTGGTGCCATCAATGGGATCGACAATCCAACACCAGTCATTAGCAGGAAAAATGTGGGCGGTTTCCTCCGTCAGCACTCCATGGTCGGGAAATTGGACGGCAATACGTTGGCGCAATTCCTGGTCAGACCATTGATCGGCGGCGGTGACCAAACTGCCGTCGGCTTTGCGTTGGGCAGGGATTCTGGCGGATTGGGCCACCAACTCTGTGGCGATCGCCTTGGTGGTGGACTGACAAAAGCTCAAAACCTCTGGCCAAAAAGTCTCCATGTCGAATCTTGATATAGTAAATAGGCTGCCTGACAAGGGCAATATGGCCATCATCACACATCGCAGGAATTTGCTGTGACCCAGGTTTGGTTTCCCTCCAAAAAATCGGCTACGTCGGTGAAATCAACCGGTCAGTTTTTGCCCCTTTCCCCCAAGGAAATTACAGCCCTGGCCCTTCGTTTGACTGAGTATCGCTGGCTATACCGTTGGGGCCCCTGGAGTGGGGGGGCTTTTTTGGTGACTATGCTCTGGGCAACGGAATGGCGACTGATGCTTGCCACGGGCCTGGGGGTAGGTAGTATGCGGTTGGTCTATTGGCTTTTGACCCATCACCAGGAACTCCAAGCCAAACAGTGGCACCAGTTTTTTTCTGGACCCCAGGGTCGATTGACCATTGCCGGCGGTGGAGGTGGTTTAACTGCGGTTGGTACCTATATGGCCACCATGGTGTGGTCGGAAGTGGAAAATCCTTGGTTGGCCACGGGGATTATTTTGCAGGGTTTGGGCTCTTTGGCCACGGTGGGGCTTTTGCTCTGGCAACGACGAAAAGTGACTGCTCCCAAATTACTCACTGCCCCAGTTTCCGATTTTGACCGTTGTTTGCATTACCTGGCCCATGGCGATCGCCTGCAGAAATTAATTACCCTGCGTCAGTTACAACAATGGCAAAATCAGCCCAGCCCAGACTATCCGAACCCGAGAGAACTAGCCCTATACCTCCAAGCTTTTTTAGACATTGAACAGGACCCAGCCCTACAACGGGTAGCGTTTCATTTGCTCCAGCAGTGCGGACAATCTCCCATCCGCCAAGAACCTTTATCCATTCCCCAACGACAAAAACAACGGCAAGCGATTGAATGATGCGGCTCCCACCGGTTGAGTTGTGCGGGTAGCAATTTAGCCATTACTGTTAACTTCTTAGTCCTTATTTCAAAGGCCACCAGTTAACCTTTTCCCGGGTGGCACTGTACACTTCCTTGAGTCCTTCCGGGGCCAGAATTTGAATTAGATCTTCCTTTTCCCCCTTGGGAATGGCAATCAGATGGTGTTTTTGCATACCCTTCAGCACCTGCTCCACCGTTCTTTGATTGAGCTGGCAAGCCCTGGCGATCATATCAATGGGCAAATCAAAAATATAATTCCCCTGGCGATCAGGTTGGTTGCCCAGTTCTCTTTCTTGATAAATCAACGCCCGCAGTAAACTCGCCACCGCTTGGGGGGGATAGGTGCTGCAATTGAGCAGATGATATTCAAATTTTTGTTGTAATTCAAATAGAAAACGATACCGTTCCCGAAAAATTTCGCTATTTTCATAAATTTCCTGAACGGTGGCCAGGGGGACTTTGATTACATGGCTAGTCTTGTAGGATTCCACCAGACAGGGAAAGGATTTGGTGGCTAAGCCATAGCTAAAGGGGAGGTTGCGCAGGCCAAAACAACTGCCAGCGTAGTGGATGGCAATAATCCGGTCCAGGGGAGTGCTCCGGGTGATGACAATGCCCTCATCCAACATGACGTAAAGACTATCTAAATCCTGGTCAGGCAAAAAAGCAGTGTACAGGGGGCGATTGGAAAACAGCTTTTCAATTTTGACCTGGTCTTGGGCAAGCAATTCCCCGAGCCACTGGGCATCCAGACCCCGAAAGAGATAATTCGTTTCAATCAGCTTGGTAATTGGCTCAGAGGAGGAGGACACGGATTGTCTTTTTGCCATAACTCAAGGGAAATTTACACCGCCCCGATCATCGCACAAAGCTAACCCCCATTGTTTCGTGTCAGATTGCGATTGCAATACATTTATGGGTAATTTGTATTTCATTGAAGACCGCACTAATGGGAAAATGGTTGACTAACTATCTGATGAATTGAGCGATAAAAAAACTAAGAATTTCTAGGCAATATTCTGTAATTCGGCGGCATAATAGCGTTTACTATCCGTTTCAGTATGGCTTAAAATTACGCCCAAATCTTCAAGGATTTCCAGGCAGTTTTCAATGGCTCCAGCTTTAGTTTTGCCCTTAAATTGGGCCGCAATTTGCTCTATTGTCCATTCACCACCTTGGGTGCGTAATAAGTCACGAATAATTGCTAATTGTTCCTTGAGTTTGGCTGGAAATTTTTGTTGTTCCAGTGCTGTAATCACTCTTGTGGTTTCTGCTTCTACTCCCACGCCTTCGATAACAGCCTGGGTGCTGACTTGATCTGGGGCTTGATATTCAGGCCGGAGCCAACGAATCAGGCCATTGCGTTCTTCTTCGGCCCGATCGCCATTTAAGTCAACTAATCTTTGTAAAATGCTTTGTTCGAGTTGTTCTTTGATTTCAGTATTGTTAGGTTCGGTTTGGGTTTGTTGCCACAGGGGTATGAGGTCGTCCCAGCCGTAGGCTCGAAAAACGGCTTGATCGAGATCATCATGGATTTGTTTTAAAGTTGAAACTAGGGCTTTATTATTAAATTCTCTATCTTTATCAGTAAAAGGTTCGCCCCGCCGCATTTTTTCGAGGCAATTGTACATGGAGGTAATGGTCACATCAGGATGATTTACTTGCACCTGTTTGCGATGGCTATCTAATCTTTCTCCCAATTCTCGAATTTCTTGTTTTAGTTCTTCCGATGGATCGGGAAATGGAAATTTGCCAAAACAATCACTATGATTATAATTTGGTCTGTCCTCTAAAAAAGCGCCCGTTTTTAATGACCATACAACATGAATACTGGATGAGAGAATTCCTAAAAAATAACTATCATCTAATCCAATAGTTACTAGTTTTGCATCAGGAATAATATCACTATCTAAAAATACAAAAACTCTGTGTTTTGCTGTTCTACAAGTCACAATAAACCTTCTAATATTTTGGACGGCTTTCCTTGTAGTAACGACGGGCTCACCAAAGATCCACCACTTTTCTCTGTAAGACTTTCTATTATTTAGTTCTCTCTCAGGTTTTACTCTCTCCAGTACCCATTGATAAATTTGTGGGAATTTATTTTTTACTTGCATTTCTGATAAGCCGAATAAATCTATTACCATCACATCTCTGGGGATATTAGTTATATCTTTGCCGTTTCTATATCTGCGAATATATTTGCCGATTTCTAGATTTTTTTCTACCCCCAAACTTTTTGCCTCTGAAGAGTTAACAATAAATCCAGATCCAATTAATTGAACTCCACGATTACAAATTGTCTCGTTAGCTTTTAGGTACTGAGTAGAAATAACATCAACACCAATGCTTAAATCAGCAAAAATTTTTCCTTTAGACTGATTGAATTTTAAGCTTGTCTCTCCCGTTTTATTCGTTAAATCTTTCGACAATGAATTTAAGTTTCCTCTATGAAGTCCTGGAATTACAACTGTCATTGAAATTCTTACATCTGCACCATTTAATGAATCATGCCAAGGATGATCGGGAATTGCAAAAATAATAGAGATCGTATTTTTTGATGTCAAAAATGATTCAATTACTTTTCTATTAAAAGTTTGTCGAATGCTATTTGTTGTAATAAATCCAAAGGATTTTATGCTTCTTTGGCTTGCCAATAATGCGGATTTATACCACCAGTAAATCACAAAATCAATTGACTCAGGGAGATTTTTATAAGTTTTTCTTAGTTGATTTGCATAGCCATCCCCCAAATATTCCCGCATTCTGGCATTCCCTAAAAATGGAGGATTGGAAACAATATAATCAGCCTCTGGCCAAACCGCTTCCCTGGGATTGATATACTCCAAAATCTCCACTTGATCGCTAGGATCTGGAACCTGTTCCCCCGTTACAGCATGGGTCATCATCCGACCGCCCCAACGGGTTCGCACCTTGCCAGTTTTCGGATCAATGGCAGGTTTTGTGCCGTCATATTCCAACACCGCATCCCGACATTCAATATTGTTATATTCCCGCAGAACCGGCTCCACCGGAGGTAAATTACCAAATAATCGGAAATGCCACTGTAAATAACCAATCCAAATGACTAAATCGGCAATTTCCGCCGCTCTAGGATTAATTTCGATGCCCAAAAATTGGGAAGGATTAACCTGGGCAAAATCTAAACTAAGCTGGGAAGATCCCATCACTGTGCCCAAACGATTAAAAACCTCTAGTTCCAGGGTTTTGAGCAAATCCATGGTCACATAAAGAAAATTACCCGAACCACAGGCCGGGTCTAACACCCGAATTTTTTGTAATTCAGCTAAAAAATCCCTGAGAATTTGGGCCGCATCATTGCGTTTTTTGGTTTTAGTGGCAATGGACTTAGCCGATTCCTCCTCCTCCAAAAGCGTTTCCACTTCCCCTTGAATCAATTGCCATTTTTCCTGTAGCGGCTCAATAATCACCGGCCGCACCAACCTTTCGACGTAAGCCCTGGGGGTGTAATGGGCTCCCAACTTGCTCCGTTCCTTTTTCTCCAAAGCCCGTTCCAATAACGTCCCGAAAATGGCTGGCTCCACACTGCGCCAATCCCGCTTAGCTGCCGTTAAGAGAATAGCAAGCTGATCCTTGGTCAAATCAAATGCCTTCGGATGGGCAAAAAGTCCCCCATTAAACCGCAACAATTGCCCATGGAAACCAAAACTGGTGCCATCATTCATAGCTTGCCAAAGGGCTTCCACCTGGGGCTTAAAATCTTTTGGATTCACTAGCCAACGATTGGTCAAAGCCTCCGTAAATAACTGTTCCTTTAATAGCCCCACATCCTCCGCAAACATCGTAAAAATACAACGCATCAAAAATTGAGCCACTTCCTGGGGGGTTGCCACCTGTTCCAAAGTTTTCGCCAACTCAGCCAAATCCGCCGCCACTTCCCTAGTTACCTTCGCCGCAATCTTTTCTGGATTTAACGACTGGGGATCGGTGAAAATTTTGTAGAAATATTCCTTAATTTCCGGCTTGACTAAATCCTTAAAGGCAATTTTTTGCACACTGTCATAGGTACCGTAATTACCATTGGCACTGAGCCAAGATTCACTAAAATCCTGCCAGACCCGAAAATGATCGCCAATGTCACAGGTAATTAAAAATGGTGGCTTTGGTTCCACAAATCGAGCATATTTCAAAGCTTGCCCAAAGGCCTTTTTCATTTCCTTACGATAGGTGGCCGTTCCCCGTTTACCAGTGCCTTTATTACTGCTATCACTACCCTGCTTTGCCTCCAGGACAAAACAACCTTCTTTGTAAAAGTCGATATAGTTCGTTGTGACTGCGCCACTGGGGGAAATAATTTTCACATCCCGATCAAAGCAATAACTACTATTTCCCCTACCCTTGGGTGGTGACAACTCTACCCCTAAAAATTGACAAAAATCATTTAAAAACGATTGGTAATTAGCCCGCTCATTGCCCTCTGAATTTTCCCACTTTTGCAGAAAATCTTGATGGGATAACTGGTTAACCTTACTTGCCATGGCGGTTAAAACTAGCGACAACTTAGTTACAAATTCAGAGCATTTGCTTTATTAGTATATCATCCCGCTGGTGGAAGACTAGATGGAAGTTCCCATCCACCTGAGCCAAATTTGGCTTTAACTACTGCCCCTGACCAATGGTTGGGGGTCTTTTTTGTCCACAGCGGATTTTAGCCGGAGCAACATCTGGGTTCTGATTGCCCTCAAATAAAAAATGAATTGTAATTGTTTTTCATTTCGTGTATGCTACCCTTGCGTTACGATTCAGTTCTGTTTTGCAGTCAAGGAAATTTGTTATGGCTCGATCCTTTTTTTCGCTAGGCAGTGCGGCGATCGCCGTTTTGATGGTGGGCAGTATCACCGCTTGCAACAACACCCCCACCGCCACCACCGAGCCGGGGCAAGGGGAAACCGCCACTAAAGATCCGGCGAGTTTAACCCTCGTCAGCTATGCCGTTACCAGAGATGCCTTTGAAAAAATCATTCCTAAATTCACCGAAGAATGGAAAAGCAAAACCGGTCAAGATGTCATCTTTGAGCAAAGCTACGGCGGTTCCGGCAGTCAAACTAGGGCCGTGGTGGATGGTCTAGAAGCGGATATTGTGGCCTTAGCCCTCAGTTCCGACGTGCAAAAAATTGAAAGTGCGGGGCTGATTCAACCGGGGTGGGAGCAGGAAGCCCCCAACGGATCGATTGTGACTAACTCCGTCATCGCCTTTGTGACTAGAGCATCGGACAACATCAAAGTGGAAAAATGGTCAGATTTGGCTAACCCTGAAGTGAAAGTTATTACCGCTAACCCCAAGACCTCCGGGGGAGCCCGCTGGAATTTCCTCGGCATTTGGGGTTCGGTGACCAAAACCGGAGGCACAGAAGAGCAAGCCTTTGACTTTGCTGGCAAGGTTTTAGCCAATGCACCAGTATTGCCAAAAGATGCTCGGGAGTCCACCGACGTTTTCTATAAACAGGGTCAAGGCAACGTTTTGCTTAATTATGAAAACGAAGTCCTGTTAGCTAAGCAAAAAGGGGAAAATCAGCCCTATGTTATTCCCCAGGATTTCAATGTTTCCATTAGCGGGCCTGTGGCTGTTGTGGATACCACCGTGGACAAAAAAGGAACCAGAGAAGTAGCCGATGCCTTTGTGCAATATTTGTTCACCCCAGAAGCCCAACAAATTTTTGCCGAAACAGGATTCCGCCCTGTAAATGAAGACATTTTAGCTAAGTTTGCTAGCCAATATCCCAAGGTTGAAAATTTAGCCACTATTGAAGAGTTCGGCGGTTGGAAAAAAGCCCAAGCAGAATTCTTTGATGAAGGGGGTATTTTTGACAAAGTTATTACCAAAATTGGTAAGCAACAATAATTCTAAGTAGTTTTGATTGAGGCTAATTAACCCATGCAAGCACCAACTTTCTCCCACCTCCATACCGAGAGTTCCCAACGAACTACAGAGGTAACTCTTTATCTCACTATTCCAGAAAGCTATCGCCAAGAACCAATTGTAACCCAACTGGTGAGCCGTTATCGACTACAGGTAAATATCCTAGCGGCAACTTTGGGTTCTAACGGTGGTCAGGGTCAATTTAAATTAACTTTAATTGGCCATGCCCAAGCAATTAATGACGCCCTAGCTTATCTAGAGGAATTGCAAGTCACCATAGTTTTAGACCAGGAGTCTGACGGTTGGTAATATGACCACAAATCTGAGTTTATCCCCCCTTCCCAAAAAGCTTTCTAAGTTTAATTTTTGGCAATCTATTTCTGTGCCCTGGGTAGTAACAATTATTTATCTGTTACTAATTCTGGTGTTACCCATTGCGGCTCTCTTAGTTAAATCCGCTTCCTTAGGCTTGGAAGGATTTTGGCAAATTGCCACCACTCCCATCGCCATTTCCACCTACAATGTCACCTTTCTCACAGCCTTGGCGGCAGGCCTCGTCAATGGTTTAATGGGGACTTTAGTGGCATGGGTGCTAGTGCGATATGAGTTTCCGGGCAAAAAAATCGTTGATGCCGTAGTGGATTTGCCCTTTGCTTTGCCCACCTCCGTGGCTGGTTTAGTACTGGCAACTTTATACAGTCAAACGGGCTGGGTGGGTCGTTTTTTTGCTCCATTTGGCGTTCAAATTGCTTTCAGCCGTGCGGGGGTATTTGTGGCTATGGTTTTCATTTCCCTACCCTTTATTGTGCGGACTTTACAGCCGGTTTTACAAGAATTGGAAGAGGAAGCAGAGGAAGCAGCCTGGTCTTTGGGGGCAACGGAATTTCAAACCTTTTGGCGGGTGATTTTTCCTCCTTTAATTCCACCGATTTTAACAGGCATTGCTTTGGGATTTTCCAGGGCAGTGGGGGAATATGGCTCCGTAGTTTTAATTGCTTCTAATATTCCCTTTAAGGATTTGATTGCTCCGGTGCTAGTGTTTGAGCGATTGGAACAATATGATTATTCGGGGGCAACGGTAATTGGGGCGGTGCTGTTATTTGTTTCCCTAATCCTACTGCTGATTATTAACCTACTGCAACAATGGGGTCGCCGCTATGCTAACGATTAATTTGCCGAAAACTTTTAGAGTTAAAAATCTACTCATTGCCCTGGCTTTATTTTATCTAGTTTTAGTTTTGTTACTACCGGCGATCGCCGTTTTCTATGAAGCCTTTCACAAAGGGGCTGAGCCATTTATCCAAGCTATGGGCGATCGAAATTTTCAGTCCGCTTTGCAATTGACCGTTGTGATGGCGCTGATTTCTGTCCCTTTGAACACCGTGTTTGGTCTCTGTGCCGCTTGGGTTTTAGCCCGTAATCAATTTCCCGGTCGAGCTTTATTTTTAAGCGTTTTGGATTTACCTTTCTCCATTTCTCCAGTGGTAGCAGGTTTAATGATTGTTCTCCTCTACGGCAAGGATGGTTGGATCGGTAGCTGGTTTGCTAGCTGGGATATTCAGATTATTTTTTCTATTCCCGGCATGGCGATCGCCACTATTTTTGTAACCTTACCCTTTGTAGCTAGGGAAGTAATTCCTGTACTGGAAGAATTAGGACCAGAACAGGAGGAAGCCGCCCGCACTTTGGGAGCTAAAGATTGGCAAATTTTTTGGCGAGTGACCTTGCCTAATATCCGCTGGGGCTTACTTTATGGGGTTCTGTTAACCAATGCTCGGGCCATGGGGGAATTTGGCGCAGTGGCGGTGGTTTCCGGTAGTATTCTGGGCAAAACCAGTACCTTGCCTATTTTTGTAGAGCAAGAATACAAAAACTATCAAACGGAGGCGGCCTTTGGAGCAGCGGTGGTGCTGGCTCTGCTGGCTGTGGTCACCCTAGTGCTAAAGGAAATTTTAGAGCGACACACAGGGCAACACAAAGCTGTTTAACACAGGCTCTTAAAGCGTGTTTGACAAGACCCCCTGCCCCCCCAAGTTTGGGAGGAAACTAAATCAAAGTCCCCCAACATTGCCGGAGCTTTAGTGAGGAGATTTAGGGGGCAAAATCAGACAGACTCTTAGACAAACCTATTTTTTTGTCTTACCACCTAACTCGTTTATATTTATTTGAGGAAATTTTAATGAGTATTATCATTAACAATGTTTCTAAACAATTCGGCGATTTTACTGCTTTAAAAGATATTAATCTAGAAGTTCCCGATGGTAAGTTAGTGGCTCTATTGGGCCCTTCCGGTTCTGGAAAATCAACTTTGCTCAGGGCGATCGCCGGATTGGAGGAGCCAGACCAAGGGCAAATTATTATTAATGGTAAGGATGCCACCCATGTGGACATTCGCAAGCGCAACATTGGGTTTGTTTTTCAACATTACGCCCTATTTAAACATTTAACTATTCGGCAAAATATTGCTTTTGGTTTGGAAATTCGCAAGCATCCCCCGGACAAAACTAAAGAAAGGGTGGAGGAATTGCTTTCCCTGATTCAATTGGAAGGTTTGGGTAATCGTTATCCGTCCCAACTCTCTGGAGGGCAACGGCAACGGGTGGCTTTAGCCAGAGCCTTAGCAGTACAGCCCCAGGTTTTATTACTAGATGAACCCTTTGGGGCCCTGGATGCCAAAGTGCGGAAAGAATTGCGAGCTTGGTTACGGAAATTACACGATGAAGTGCACCTTACCAGCGTTTTTGTTACCCATGACCAAGAAGAAGCCATGGAAGTAGCGGACGAAATTGTGGTAATGAGTAATGGTCAAATTGAACAAGTTGGTACAGCAGAAGAAATTTATGAACATCCCGCCAGTCCCTTTGTGATGAGTTTCATTGGCGAAGTTAACGTTTTGCCCCGTAATGCTTCCCTCTTTAACTACCACGCTTTTGAACCCCACTCCAGCAATAACGGTCATCAAGAGCCGGTTTTTGTCCGACCCCATGATTTTGAATTGTTAACGGAAGCGGACCATGCCAGCGTAGCGGGGACTATCAAAAGAGTCATTCATCTAGGTTCAGAAATACAGGTGGAAGTATTGCTAATGGATAACACCGCTGTGCTTGCTTACCTAAACCGGGAACAAGGGCAACAGCTTAACCCTAAAGTTGGAAAAAAGGTATTTATTAAGCCCCGGGTTGCTAAAGTTTTTGCTGGAGCTTCTTCCGCCGCTTCTACCCATTTTATCTATGGTACAGGTATTTAAACCATTTTAAGCTGGATTTATAAGCTCTAATGCCCTGGGGAGTGACTGAACGGAAATGAAAAAATAATCTTCTTCCTATTCTATTCCTTCTGATTGAGTAACCAGGACTTTTGGGTACGCTTTCGATTAGAAGTGTGAGGAAAGAGGTTTGCTTTCCCCCTGTTTAGTAATCCATCCCTAGAGCCGTGAACTCATCTAAGACCACATTCAGAGGTCATAATGTTTTTTTGCTCCGCCATGCCCTAGCATGCTCGACGGGATTCACCTTGCTGGAAATATTAGTTGTTGTGATCGTTATTGGTATTCTAGGGGCGATCGCCGTGCCGAACTTGCTGGCCCAAGTAGACAAGGCTAGGTACTCGGAAGCGAAAACCCAGATGAGCTGTATGGCCAAGGAATTAACGGTGTATCGCTATGAACATGGCACTTTTCCCCCGGATGTGAACCGTAATATTAAACCAGCAGGAATTGAGTGCTTTTACACCCGACAGAGTGGCCAGGTTCCCTTTGATTCCCAATACGATTACGATCGCCACGGTTCCCAGTGTTACGCCCATATTTCTTTCTTTGGCAAGGACGGAGAAAGGGATGCCCCCACTGCCGGTTCCGCAGCGTATCCTAATCCTGGACTTTACGATCACAGTGAAACGAACCCCAACTCCGATGACTGGATTTATAGTCTTGGTTTAAATCCGGGAGGCATAGGATGTTAACTCAGTCTTCATAGCTGTGCCATCACAAAGCCTGGGGCTAGTTAGTGTTAGCAATTAAAATTTTCTCTGTTTGCCAATTGTCCATGGGTTAGCGATTACCTTAGGGCAAAACTTTGTTGTAGTTTCCGTTGGTTATTGATCGTGAGTAATGAAGCCCCGATGGAAACCATCCCGGTGAACTATGGAACTTTAACGCCTCCGCAAAAACGGCAACGATTGCAGGAGTTAGCCTATTTATTTTTGCGGTTAGGATTGTTTTCCTTTGGCGGCCCTGCGGCCCACACCGCCATGATGGAAGAAGAAGTGGTGCGGCGACAACAGTGGCTCAGCCACGAAAAATTTTTAGATTTGATTGGGGTGACCAATTTAATCCCCGGGCCTAATTCCACTGAGTTAGCCATTCACCTGGGCTATGAGCGGGGCAAATGGGCAGGTTTGATCATTGGCGGAGTTGCCTTTATTTTGCCGGCCATGGTGGTGGTCTGGTTATTGGCGATCGCCTATGTTCATTACCAGTCAGTGCCAGCAGTGGGCCATATGCTCTATGGCATCCAGCCCATGATCATTCCCCTAATTGGCCAAGCTTTATGGAAATTGGGTCGGAAAGCGCTAAAAAATCCTCTCACCATTGGGGCGGCGGTGTTGGTCATGGTGGGTACGGCCTGGGGAAAGCCGGAAATTTTACTGTTGCTGCTAGCGGGTTTAGCCTTGGTGTTGATCCAAATTGGGCGGGGACGTTTCCAGTCTTTACCGCTGATTTTTTTACCCCTAGGTCAAATCGCTCCAGCCCCGGCGTTACCAGTAACAACCATCAACCCTTGGTCCGTGTTTGGCATTTTTCTGAAAATTGGTTGCCTGCTCTATGGCGGTGGTTACGTACTGTTTGCTTTTTTGCAAGCTGACCTAGTGGATCGTTTGGGGTGGCTGACTTCCCAGCAATTATTGGATGCGATCGCCATTGGCCAAATTACCCCTGGGCCATTATTCACTACGGCAACTTTTATTGGTTATTTACTGGCGGGCAATCCTGGGGCGATCGCCGCTACGGTGGGCATCTTTTTGCCATCTTTTTTGCTGGTGGCCCTGGTCAATCCCTGGGTTAGTGCCCTGCAAAAATCCTTAATTTTCCGAGCTTTTCTCGATGGCGTTAATGCCGGCGCTTGGGGTTTAATGGTGGCCACCACCGTTGTTTTAGCCCGTTCCGCCCTCATTGATCCCTTGACCATCTGCCTAGCGGTGCTGGGGGCGATCGCCCTGGGACGATTTTCCATCAGTTCCCATTGGTTAGTGGTCTTTGGTGCCCTGGTGGGCCTAGTTGGCCAAAGCTGGTCAATGGGTTAATGGCCTAGCCATGAATTTAACCGAGAAAATAATGCAAAAACTTAAGCCCCTGACGGCCCAAGTATGTAGTTTTATTGCAGGGGTAAGGGCTCCCTTGACTTGCGTTCACTCGGAAATAATGATAGGTAGGAGAACTAAAATGGCTTGCCCAAGCCCCTTAACTATAAACTGCCGTTGGGAGAACCTTTTAAATGCGAGACGCGGTTACCACTTTAATAAAAAACTATGATTTGACCGGTCGTTATCTAGACCGGAACGCCATGGACGAGCTCAAAGCTTATTTTGAGTCCGGTTCGGCTAGGATTGCCGCCGCTGCCATGATTAATGCTAATTCAGCCACTATCGTCAAACGGGCCGCCGCCCAACTGTTTGAAGAAATTCCTGAGCTAATCCGCCCCAGTGGTAATGCCTACACCACCCGTCGTTTTTCCGCTTGTTTGCGGGATATGGACTATTACCTGCGCTATGCCAGCTATGCTCTGATTGCCGCAGATAACAACGTGCTCGATGAGCGGGTTCTGCAGGGCCTGCGGGAAACCTACAACTCCCTGGGCGTGCCCATTGGGCCCACGGTGCGGGGCATTCAAATCATGAAGGAAATGATTGAAGCCATGGCGGAAGATTCCAACCTCAGCACTGCTGACTTCATTGCTTCCCCCTTTGACCATATGACCAGGGAACTGAGCGAGCTTTCTGTGTAGCAATTTTTCTAAGCAGGGAAATTGCTTTAGCAAAATAAATAACTCAACCTCAAGCCAAATGGAGGCCCACAGTAGGAAATCAATTTTCCCTACTGTATTTTTTTGCGCTTTTATCAATCAATCGGACGCTTCGGCTTGGTAATCCACCGGGGTGGCGGAGAGGGTAAGCAACTGCCGCAGTTTATCGGTGTCCAAACGGGTGAGCCAATTTTCCCCGGCATCCACGGTTTGTTCGGCCAATTGTTGTTTGTCGGCCATCATGGCGTTAATTTTTTCTTCCAAGGTGCCTGTACAGACAAATTTGTGCACCTGGACGTTGCGGGTTTGGCCGATGCGAAAAGCGCGGTCGGTAGCCTGATTTTCCACCGCCGGATTCCACCATCGGTCCACATGGAACACATGGTTAGCCCTGGTGAGGTTCAGCCCTGTACCTCCGGCCTTGAGGGAAAGGATAAATAAATAGGGACTGTTGGGGTCCTGTTGGAAGCGTTCCACCAGAGCTTGCCGTTGCTCTGCTGGAGTGCCCCCGTGGAGATAGAGCACCTCTTGGTTAAAGTATTTTTCCAGATAGGGTTTGAGCAAATGACCCCAACTGGCAAATTGGGTGAAAATTAACGCCCGATCGCCTTCGCTGATGATTTCTTCGAGCATTTCCGCCAGACGAATTAGCTTCCCGGACTGGTGCCCGTGGGTGATGGCGGGATTTTTCAGCAATAGATCGGGGTGGTTACAAACCTGTTTGAGTTTGGTCAATAAGGTTAAGACTAAGCCGTGGCGTTGGATGCCTTCACTGTCGGCGATCGCCGTGAGGGATTCTTCCACCAATTGTTGATATAAACCAGCCTGCTCCTGGGAAAGGTCACAGAAGACGGTCATTTCCTGTTTTTCTGGTAAATCTTGAATGATGGTTTGGTCAGTTTTTAACCGCCGCAAAATAAACGGCCGCACCAAATTCTGCAAAATTAACAACGACTGGCGATCGCCAAATTTTTCGATGGGATTGGCAAAGCGCCGTTGGAAAAAACTCTGGTTACCCAGGAAGCCGGGATTTAAAAATTCCAAAATTGACCACAACTCCGTCAGACGATTTTCCACCGGAGTCCCCGTGAGGGCAATGCGAAAACCCGCTGGCAATTGCCGGGCCGCCTGGGACTGTTTAGCTTGGGGATTTTTAATATTTTGGGCTTCGTCCAGCACGATCCCTTGCCAATCCACCAATTTCAAACTGCTAAAGTCCCGTTGCAACAAAGCGTAACTGGTGAGGACAATCTGCTGGTCTTTGACCTGTTTAACCAATGGTTGCCCCTTTTTCCGGCGATCTCCATGGTGCAATACGGTTTTGAGTTGGGGCGCAAACTTATTAATTTCATGACCCCAATTACTCAGCACCGACGTAGGACAAACAATCAGCACCGGCTTAACTAACATATCCTCCGCGGTTAAATGGAGCAGAAAAGCCAGCAACTGGGGTGTTTTTCCCAAACCCATATCGTCTGCCAAACAGGCCCCCAGCCCCCACCGTTCCAGAAAAGCTAACCAGCCCACTCCCCTGGCTTGGTAGGGCCGTAAAGTACCCTGAAAACCAGGGGGGTCAGCAATGGCTTTCACTCCTTCCGGGTTACGGAGAGTCTCGATCAATTCCTGTAATATTCCCCTAGCGGCAAACTGGGTCACCGGCAGTTTAGAGACGGTTTGCAAATCCCCAATGCTGAGGCGCAGAGCATCTTCTACCGTTAGGGATGGGGCAGATTGTTGTTGCTGAAGAATAGCTTTAGCCGCCCGCACGTCTGCTGGTTGCAGGGTGATCCATTCCCCGTCTAACACTACGAGAGGGGATTTTTGGGCCAGTAACGCTTCAAAGTCCTTGGCCGTCAATAACCGGGCATTGTCCCCGCTCCCCATCATCAATTGCAGGTCATAGTTAATTAAACTTTGCAGAGTTAGCCGTTGGCCCCTTTGCCGTTGCACTTCCCCCACCACTTTTACCCCTAACCTTTTGGCAGTGCCGCCCCGTTCTAACCCCGGCGGGAGGATTACCCCCAGCCCCCGATCCCGCAACTGATGGGCGATCGCCAGGATAAATTCGTAGGCTTGGATGGCATCTAGTCCACAGCCCATGGGACACCGTTCCGTCAAACTTTCTGCAATGGGTTCGTAAATTTGCGCCGCCACCCCCAACCCCCGCAATAAACTTTCTGCCCCCTGATCAACCCTCCTTCCCTGCCACACCAGGCGATCGCCGGCCATGGCCCAGAGGGAAGCCGCCGGTAGCCAAAATTCCCCATCATCCAGGGCTTGTAAACCGTAATCCAGTCGCCAAGTTCCCCCCCCATCGTCCGCCGGAGGTTGTAAGCACAGAGTACCCCGCCATTGCCGTTGGGCTAAAGCTTGATTAGTTTTTTTGCCCAAATAATTCTGGACTGGTAAATACCAATGGTCTAAGGATGTGGCTAATCGTTGTAGGGCTTTGCCAGAACCGAGGGAGGTTTGCCCCCCATGGGTTAATCCCCGGAGCCAATCATTCAACCAGGCTTCTTTAACGTTGGCTAGGCTGGGACTGACGGCACCAATTTGGGCTTGCAATAATTTTTGTAGTAGGTCCACCACCAATGTTTGGGGTTGCTGGGAGTCAGTCAGGTTGGCCAAGGCACAGGCCGGAACTCTCTGGCTAAATTGGGCTAAATGGGTTTGGTCTTGGATGCTATCGAGGATGGGAATCCATTGGGCATAGTAATTACCGTCTTCCCCCCTTTGCTCCAGCCCCGGCACAAATTTTCCCCGCAGGACTAAATCTAAACACCAGCGGTGCAGTTGACCGTAAAAGTAAAATTCTGCCCCCAGATTGGTTAGGGGATTGCCCCCCAGGGGAATGGATTGGAGCAACGTTAACGTTTGGCTTGGGGTCAGATTCACCCCGGTTACCTGCCACGATCGCCAGTGGAGATATTTGGCATCCATGGCCACTGGATCTTGCCCGGTGACAAAGGGTAGGGGAATTTTTTGTAAACGATGGCTGGGTAAATGGAGAGTAATGTTTTCCTCCGTCACTCCATCCGCCTTGGGGAAAGCCAGGGGTAAACTCGACCAAGCCTGTAGTAAATCCGGCAGATTCAACGCAAAGGGATGGCGATCGCCGACGGTTTCCGGCAAATGATGACCCCAGGTATCTGCCCAAAGAAACAGTTTGCCGCCGTTTTCTCCGTGGGAAGGTTGCCAATTACCGTGGATAGTCGCCATAGGATCTAGTTTCTGGTCTGTCCCATTCTAGGGCGATTGGTTATCCTTGATTATGGATGGGTCCCTGGCCCTCCTAACCTCAGCCGTCGCTCTTTGTCACCACCATGAGCCAAAATTCCAAAACTGCCCTGCGGGCCACCCTGCAAAGTCAGTTCTCGATTATTGTCAGTTTTTTAGCCATTTTTTGGCTTCTGGAAATCTTAGATGCGTTTGTTTTTCGGGGTAGTTTGGATCAATTTGGCATTTACCCCCGCTCCCTGGAAGGTCTGAGGGGAATTGTCTTTGCACCCTTTCTCCATGCGGACTTTGGTCATCTAATTGCCAACAGCGTACCGTTCGTTGTTCTTGCCTGGTTGGTGATGCTCCAGGAAGTGAGTGATTTTTGGATTGTGACCATTATCACCATGGTGGTGGGCGGCCTGGGGGTCTGGTTAATCGCCCCAGCCAACACCGTCACCGTTGGGGCCAGCATTCTTATTTTCGGTTACCTAGGATTTTTGCTATTACGAGGTTGGTTCCAAAAAAACCTAGCTTCCATTGTCCTTTCTATCGTTGTCCTAGTTCTCTACGGCAGTGCCCTTTGGGGACTATTGCCTGGTCGGGCGGGGGTTTCTTGGCAGGGACACTTATTCGGTTTCATCGGTGGGGCGATCGCCGCTTGGTTAATTGCTAGGGAAAAGCATTACTACAGCAAAAATTAGGAAGGTTTTGAAAAACACTGATCAACAATGACCTTGAGCTTTCCCAGCACTACTTTTGTTTGAGAATCAATAGGGTGACATCATCCTCCGCCGGTTGGTCGCCCAAAAAATTGCGTAGATCGGCGATCGCCTGGTGACGGATTTCCTCTGGTGTCTGGCGTCGATGTTGGCAAAGCACTGTTTGTAATCTTTCTATGCCGTAAAACTGCCTCTGGCTATTCATTGCTTCCGTAATGCCGTCGGTATAAAGCACCGCCAAATCACCACTGTTTAGATTAATTTCCCGCTCCGTCACAAAGGCGCTAATATCTTGTTCCAAACCCAGGGGAAAGCCCAACTCAAAAGTATCAATCTGTTCCGTTTCTCCGTTACTGCGGATAATCAATACTTCCTCATGTTGGCCGCTGAGGCGAATTAGCCCCGCTTCGTATTGCAACACGCTTAAGGTCATATTCTTGGAAGAACCCATTCTGCGGGTATTTTCGTAGATGGTGCGGTTCATGGCGCTCAACAGTTTGACCGGATCAGTCACCCCATGTTCTAACAAAGTCCGCAATGCTGTTTGGGCCATAATCATCACCAAACTGCTTTCTAGATCATGGCCAGTAACATCACCAATGCTAATTCTGACTTGACCATTGGTTTGCAGAACGTCGTAATAATCTCCCCCCACCTCCGTAGCCGATTCCATAAAACCAGCAATTTCTAGCCCCGCCACCGCCGCCAATTCCTGTTCCGAAGGCATTAACATCTGTTGCAATTTTCGGGTAATGTCAATTTCCGCTTCCAAACGCAGATTTTCGTCCTGTAATTTTTCTGTCAGGCGACAGAGGGCATCGGCCACCGTATTAAAGGCGTGGACTACCTCCGCCATTTCGTCCTGGGTTTGCAATTCCACTGCTTTGGTTTGACTGCCCGCCACCATTTTTTCCGCCGCACTGCTCAAACTAGCAATGGTGGCCATGACGCTGGCATAAAAGCCCCAAAAAAGATAGACGGCGATCGCCAAGGTGGCTAAAACGAAGGTGCTGAGGAGCCATTGCCGTTGCTGGAAGTTTTGAATACGTTGGGATAATAGCTGGTCTAATTCAGGACTGAGCACCTGCCAAAAGTGCAAACTGTTCAATAAACCCCATTGGCTCTGCTGGTTTAATTGGGCATCATTGAGTTTTATTTGTCCGGTAATGACTCCGGTTAGGCTCTGCTCCAACTCTTCCAGGGCTGTGGTCAAACCGTTCAAGCTATTAATTACCCTCGGTTGTAGTTGTTGGCCGGCATTGTGGGTGAAGGCAACCCCCAAATTTTTGACCAAACTTGTCTTCAATTGGGCTAATTGGGCTTTAATCACCAGCAATTGAGATTCTTCCACCGGAGAGAGACCCTTGCCGGAGTGGGCCGCAATAATTGTCCCCAATTGAGCTAAATCCGTTTGTAATTGGGGCAGTTTCAGCAACAGCGCTTCCATTAGGTAATAACTGTCCAAGTCCGGATCCAGGATTAAGTTGGACTGATTCCCCACTTTTGTCCGCAGAGTGGCGATCGCCTGGAGAATTTGCTCTGACTTTTCTAGCTTTCCATCTTCAACCGGGGATAAACCTTGCTCCAGATCCCCATAATCCATTGCCGTGGCTAGCTTTTTTCCCCATCGCTCCTGGGCTAGGGCTAATTGGTCCGCTGGCGATCGCCAATGGTTAGGCCCTAGGGAAGTTAGGGGTTGCATCAACACCGTTTGTTGCAATTGTTGCAGAGGCCCTAGATAGGCCAAACCCTGTTGCTCTAGTTGGGCAAACTGAATTTGACCCTGAATTTCCGACAGCAGCAAGAAAATGGCTAAACCCAGGGGCAACAAAAAACAGACACTAATCAGAGCAAACTTTTGGGGATAGTGCAATCGATTAATCAAGCCCACCGCTGGTTTGAGCACTTTTTGCCCCACAGTTACCGGCTCCATAACTTTTTCCCAATCACTGCAACAAAACTATTTTTAAGAGTACCCAAGGCTGACTCTGATCACAGCGGGGTCTTTTCGCTCCCAACGCTAACACAATCCTGGGGTCATCATTATTGGGCAAAATCAATGGTCAGAGCTACGTTTGTTCAATTCTTTGTCACTGCTTTGCCGCTGTTATGATCAAAGCTCAAAGTCAAGCATCGTCTTGGCATTATTCCCTGTTTGTCCATGCCCCTGCCCCGTTTACTAACCATTGTCCTCGCTGTCAGTTTCATCTTGGGGATGGTGATTTGGCTCATTGATGCCATTCTGCGGCTTTATTCCCAGGTGGCTTGGACTTCCCCTTTTTTGGCCAATATTGTCATTTTGTTAGTTATTGGGGTACTAGCTCTGTTGATTGCCACTTTTTTTTACTATTTCAACCTGGCTAATCAGCCCAAGGATAGTTCTGGCAAAAAACGGCGACGTATAAAATTACCTGAGCAAAAAAACGAAACGGCGGCGGCTAATTTACAAGCAGTGCGGCGGCAGATGCAACAAATCCAAGACCAGGTGGCCCAAAAAGCGCTATTGGAAAAAACCCGTTTAATTGAGGCGCAGTTAAAACGAGGCAATTTAAATTTAGTGGTGTTTGGCACAGGAGCGGCAGGTAAAACCTCTTTGGTGAATGCTTTATTGGGCCAAATTCAGGGAGAAGTAGCCCCCACCATGGGTACCACGATCGCCGGGGAAAAATATTATCTTTACTTGGACGGGGTAAGCCGAGATTTGGAAATTACGGACACACCGGGCATTTTGGAGGCGGGGGTGCGGGGTACGGAACGGGAAACAGCGGCTCGGCAATTGGCCACGGAGGCGGATTTGCTACTGTTTGTGGTGGATAACGATCTGCGCCAGTCGGAATACGAACCCCTGCAAGCATTGGCCAAAATTGGTAAACGGTCTTTACTCATTCTCAACAAAGCTGATTTGTATCCCCCGGATGAGGTGGAAGTATTATTGCAAACTCTCCGGCAACGGGTTAAAGCTTTTATTCCCCCGGAAGATGTGTTGGCGATCGCCGCTCGGCCCCAGGATGTGGCCATTCAACCGGGATTACTGATGAGACCAGAGCTGGAAATTGAGCCTTTGGTGAAACGTTTAGTGTCCGTGCTCCGCAGTGATGGGGACGATCTGATGGCGGACAACATTCTCTTGCAGTCCCAACGGCTGGGGGATGAGGCTCGGCAAATTATTGAACAGCAACGGCAACGGGAAGCCATGAAAATTATTGACCGTTACCAATGGATTGGGGCGGGAGCCATTGCAGTTACCCCTCTGCCAGTGATTGATCTGTTGGCCACTACAGCCATCAACGCTCAAATGGTGGTGGAGATCGGTCGGGTCTATGGCTGTGAAATTGACGGCGATCGGGGCAAGGAGTTGGCCATTTCCCTGGGTAAAACCTTTGTGGGACTAGGCATTGTCAAAGGGGCGGTGGAGTTGATGGCCCAGGCAATGCAGTTGCAACTCACTACCTATATCATTGGTAAAGCAATTCAGGGCATCACTGCGGCCTACCTCACCCGCATTGCTGGTAAAAGTTTTATTCAATATTTCCGTCAGGATCAGGATTGGGGCGATGGCGGCGTGGCCCAAGTGGTGGAACAACAATTCCAACTCAGTCGCAAAGATGAATTCATCCAAGCCTTTGTTAAACAGGCGATCGCCAAAGTGGTGGAACCCCTGGAAGATTTTTGGGGCAAGGAAAGCCCAGATACTACCCCAGAACAGCTAGAACCCTTGCCAGAACTGGGAGATTTAACGCCCCTAGAGGAAGAATTCATCGAAGCCATCCTACCTGAACCGGAAGTTTACCATACCCGTTATGCCGATTGGGATAGTCCCCGACCCCAGCGCCAGGATGATTGGTAATTAGCCATGACGTGAGTCCGACAGCTAAAAAGTAGTTAGTGGGAGGGCTTTTGATGGCGGAAAACAAAACTCTCTTTCAGTTCATCATTTTCGTTCACCCTCGGCGATCGCCTCCTCTGCCTGGGGACTCTGTTGGGGCACATATAATTTACAATTGTTACAATTGTGGCTGTTTTAAATAGGCCTCCCCTTTGGCCTGTCGTTGTGGCATAAAGTCTAGCTAAGGCCCAGAACCCCGACCGGCAAACAACACGACCCCATAACCTATACATCCAACCGCCCCTCTGTTTGCTGTTGGCTAAAATTTACACGTAAATTCCTATGGAAAAAGATCTCACTCGTTACCGCAATATTGGTATTTTCGCCCACGTAGATGCGGGTAAAACCACCACCACCGAACGGATTTTGAAGTTAACCGGGAGAATCCATAAACTCGGCGAGGTACACGAAGGCGAATCCACCATGGACTTCATGGAGCAGGAAGCGGAGCGGGGTATCACCATCCAATCGGCGGCCACCAGTTGTTTTTGGAAAGATCATCAACTCAATGTTATCGACACCCCTGGCCACGTGGACTTCACTATTGAAGTTTACCGCTCCCTGAAAGTGTTGGATGGCGGCATTGGGGTATTTTGTGGCTCCGGCGGTGTGGAACCTCAGTCGGAAACCAACTGGCGCTATGCGAACGATTCTAAAGTCGCCCGTTTGATTTACATTAATAAACTTGACCGTACCGGGGCAGATTTTTACCGGGTAGTTAAGCAGGTGGAAACGGTGCTCGGGGCTAAACCCTTGGTGATGACTCTGCCCATCGGGACAGAAAATGATTTCGTTGGTGTGGTGGATATTCTCACGGAAAAAGCCTATATCTGGGATGACTCCGGCGACCCGGAAAAATATGAAATCACCGATATTCCCGCTGACATGGTGGACGATGTGGCCACCTACCGAGAAATGCTGATCGAAACAGCGGTGGAACAGGACGATGATTTGATGGAAAAATACCTGGAAGGGGAAGAAATCATCATCGACGACATCAAGCGTTGTATCCGTACCGGCACCCGTAAGTTGGACTTTTTCCCCACCTATGGCGGTTCCTCCTTTAAAAACAAAGGGGTACAACTGGTGCTGGACGCGGTGGTGGACTACTTGCCCAACCCCAAAGAAGTACCTCCTCAACCGGAAGTGGATTTAGAAGGGGAAGAAACCGGCAACTACGCCATTGTTGATCCAGAAGCCCCCCTGCGGGCCCTGGCGTTCAAAATTATGGACGACCGCTTTGGTGCTTTGACCTTCACCCGGATTTACTCCGGTACCCTCAGTAAAGGGGACACCATTCTCAACACTGCCACCGGTAAAACAGAACGCATTGGTCGTTTGGTGGAAATGCACGCCGATTCCCGGGAAGAAATTGAGTCCGCTCAAGCCGGGGACATTGTGGCGATCGTGGGCATGAAAAATGTGCAAACGGGCCACACTCTCTGTGACCCCAAAAATCCGGCCACTTTGGAACCCATGGTCTTCCCCGACCCGGTGATCTCCATTGCCATTAAGCCCAAGAAAAAAGGCATGGACGAAAAATTGGGTATGGCTCTGAGCAAAATGGTGCAGGAAGATCCTTCCTTCCAAGTAGAAACCGACGAAGAAAGCGGTGAAACCATCATTAAAGGGATGGGGGAATTGCACTTGGATATCAAAATGGATATTCTCAAGCGTACCCATGGTGTAGAAGTGGAAATGGGTAAACCCCAGGTGGCCTACCGGGAATCCATTACCCAGCAGGTATCGGATACCTATGTGCACAAGAAGCAGTCCGGTGGTTCTGGTCAGTATGCCAAAATTGACTACATCGTGGAACCTGGGGAACCCGGTTCTGGCTTCCAGTTCGAGTCCAAAGTAACTGGTGGTAACGTGCCCCGGGAATATTGGCCCGCAGTACAAAAAGGTTTTGACCAGAGTGTGGTTAAAGGCGTTTTGGCTGGCTATCCTGTGGTGGACTTGAAAGTTACCCTCACCGACGGTGGCTTCCACCCTGTAGACTCTTCGGCGATCGCCTTTGAAATTGCGGCTAAAGCTGGTTACCGTCAAAGCTTGCCCAAAGCTAAACCCCAAATTTTGGAACCGATTATGGCGGTGGATGTGTTCACCCCGGAAGACCATATGGGGGATGTCATCGGTGATTTGAACCGTCGTCGGGGCATGATCAAATCCCAGGAAACTGGCCCCATGGGGGTACGGGTAAAAGCGGATGTGCCTTTGAGCGAAATGTTCGGCTACATCGGTGATTTACGCACCATGACTTCCGGTCGGGGTCAATTCTCCATGGTGTTTGACCACTACGCTCCTTGCCCCACCAACGTGGCGGAGGAAGTAATCAAAGAAGCCAAGGAACGGCAAGCCGCAGCCTAATTCCAAATTTGACTGTCTCTGATGTTTTATGCCCCCATTTTCGGGGGCTTTCTTCTTTGGGAAGGATCCCCTAAGCTAATGTCTCGGAACATTAAAGCTGGTAGTCAAACTGTAAAATCACATCGTTGTAGTCCGCATCTCCCCCGCCAACAATATCCTCGAAACCAAACAAGTTACTACCCAGGCGGGACATTTGACTAATACCACCGGGATTAGCCGCCCCAAAGGAAAATAGGGCAACTGGGCCAAGGCTTGGATCATTATCAGGATTTTGAGCGAGTACATCGTCAATGGAGGCATTGGGGATAATGGCCAAACCGTACATGGTATTTCCCCATAAATTAACCACCTCTTGTTTTGTACTAAAGAATTCTCCTGGAGCCATTAAACTAGCTCCCATTGAGGGATCTTTAGCCCGTGTTAACGCCTGTCGTACATAGCCCACATCCCCTGGGTTGAGGTCAATCTGGCGATCGCCATCAACGTCAATACCGCCGGTTAAACTATCTACTTTGTACAGTACGATCAAGTTTTCGTAGGCCCCCGCCCGACTAATGGAGACATCGGTCAGCACCGGGCGATCAGTAATGCCAGAGACAACTAAGGTGTTAGAGAAAATTTCTGTAGTGATGCCAGCAAAATTTAACTGATGGTAACCTCGGCTATCTGTTTCCACTGTGGGGGCAACGTCAATGGAGAAAGTAGTGATGTTATCCGCTTGGCTGTAAAGCATGTAATAGGTATTCGCCGGCAAATCGGAACTGCTAAAGTTACCGAAAAATTGGGATTCGGTCGGAACAAGATCGTCGATATTGGTGAAGCTCTGCTGGGCCAAATGGCGGGTGAGGGCTAGGGCGGAGGCACTGTCTTGGTCACTGAAAAGTACCTGTTTACGGGCTAGGGCAGCCGCTTCATAGTCAGGATCATTAGGCTGTAAACCGTCAATGGTGCCATCGGGGGAATCAAGGGCAATCCAGCCCAGTTCATAGTTTTGGTAGGGACTATCAATTAGCCTAATTTGTATTTCCCCATCGGCAATGGTGGGAGCCCAAAAAACTTGGTTATTTTCCACAATTAAGCCAGGAATGGAGCGGCCCAAATAGCTGTTGGTGGCTACTAAACCGTTGCTGGAACTATCTGCATCCCCCCGATCGCCGTCTTTGAGTTGGAGATTGACTCCGTTGGCATTGGCTTGATTTTCCAAGTAGGTAAACTTAGCTCCGGTGGTGCCATCAAACATCAAAGATTCATAGCGCCCGATGGTGGGATTGTAGCTAAAAAAGTCATTGAACTCTCCCAGTCCATCGACACCGAGGTTAATGGCAGATTGGCCGTTATCAGTGGTGGTGGCAAAACTCACCACTCCCCCCATCAAACCACTGTTGACCATTTCATTTTGGTAATTCCAGCGGCGGATCTGTTCCCCATTGGCATCCCCCACCAAGAAAAGCTCCGGTTTTTCCATCGCCCCATCTAACCCTTCGGCCTCAAGGCTGACCAGCAGTCCAAATTGGCGATCGCCAACGAAACGGCCATTATTGGGAATGGGCACTGTAACGGTTTTACTAACTTCTCCGGGATTAAATAACAATCGTCCTGCCACCGGTAAATAGCGATCGCCAGCCTTACCACTGCCATCCTGGGTCAAGTAACTAACCCAAACATATTTGTCCAAATTAACCGTGCGGTTAATGGTAAATTCCGCCTTGCCGCTTAATTCTGATACGGTGGGGCTAGAAACGGAAATTTGGGTGGGAGCAGAGGGATTGTTAACTGTGGTGAAGTTAGAGGTGTTATTGGATGGTGTCCCGTTAACTGTCGATGCACCTATATTCGCACTAGAATTCCCGGAAGCGGACATCACCGTAGCCGTGGCAATACTAGAACTACCACTGGGCAGAATCGAAGCCGGGACATTGGTGGGAGTAGCGCCAAAACTGACAGAGTTAGCGGCAAAGGTGCTAGAAGTTTGATTGAGCAGTACGGTGGCCGCTGAAGTAGAGGAAGTATATTTGAGGAAATTCTGATTATTTTGATAAACCGTCTCTGGGTCTGTGCCGAAGTCACCACTCAAAATCAAGGAATCCGTCGAGTCTAGGTACAGGGTGAGGGTATTGGTGGGGGAAAGGGCCATTACCGTCAGAGCATTGAGGGTGAGTTTATTGGCGCCATAACCCTCCGTCAGCACAATTTCAAAATTTCGTAGCCGTAAGCCAGGGGAGAGGGTGGTCAAATCCCAATCCTGGCCGTTGTAACCGGCAAGAGCCAAAGTGTCAGTACCGGAACCACCATCCAAACGCTGAAAATAGATATCACTAACCGCCACATAATCATCTCCAGGGCCGGCATAAACCACATCCAAACCACCGTTGGTGTAAATTTGGTCGTCCCCCTGGCCGGCCACAAAACTTTCCCCGGTGGGAGTGCCCACCATCACATCATCACCAATGGTGCCCGTTTGATTGACGGTGTTATTAAAATCACTACCAAACAACACATAGGTGAGATTGTCGTCGTTGCTAGGGGCACCGATGATGAAATCACTAAACCCATCCCCATTAACGTCCCCACCGCCAGCTAAAGAAATGCCCGATTGGGAGCCTGGTAAGCCCGTAATTTGGAATCCATACTGGGTTTGCCCCACCTGGGAACTGTCGTAGCTTAGAGTAACGGCACTGGAGGTGTTGATGCTGGGATCATTGCTAGCAGTAAAATTGGGTACAGGGACGGGATTGCCAGAGGTAGCGTATTCCAATCCCCCCGATGATGGTGGCGTGTAGGTAACGGAGACAAAACCGCTCAAATTAACATCAGCATTCAGATTGAGGAGGACGCTCTTACTCGTAAGAAACGTGACAGAATCCACTGCCACCTGGGTTAACCCACTATTGACCGTAAACGCAGAGCCATCGGGAACGCTATCCGTGTCCAACTCTTGAGCAAAATTTAGAGTCAGTTGATTAATATTGCTGGTGACAAAACCCAGATTAAAGGGATTAGTTGCCCCATATTGATTACCCCAGAGCGAATTTCCCCCACCAAAGACCACAAAGGCCACCCCGTCAGTGGTGTTGTTACTATCCAGGGCCGTATTGGGGGAAGCAACGATTAAATCATCGTAACCATCACCGTTCACATCTCCGGCCGGCGCAAACTGGCTTAACAAGTAGGCTTGATTATTTGCCACATTGGTGGAAGTGTTAGGAGCCGGAGTCGCTACGACAACATCTGGGTTGGAACTACCGTTAAAACCACTAGTGGAACCATAGTAAATTAAAATCGCCCCCTGGTTATTTTCCAGCAGATTATTATTCCAACTGCCGAGATTGGAGAAAAAGCCTGGTGCTAGCACCGCAAAATCGGCAATGCCATCCCCATTAAAATCGCCAATGGGTTTTAGTTGACTGCCAAACTGTTGGGTCAGGTTCGGCTCGTAAATAGCATTGGAAACACTAAAGTTAATTTCGTAATTTCCCTGACTGCCGGTGGAACTAGCAAAACTCAGAAAAATACTTTCTTGGAAATAAACAGCAATCGGCCCCTGGCTCGTGGTTTGACCGGGAACTTCAGTGTCACTGCTCCAGGTCGTGCCCCCATCTGTGGAAGCAAGGTAGAGAATATCTCTGTCACTATTGGCAGAGACAAAGAAGAGATAAAGAGTATCCCCCACCAAAACAAGACTAGGCCCCGCATCGGAAGACTGGCCGGCAATAATGCTACTAGACCAGTTCCCATCACTTAAGGTAGCGACGTTAAGATCCGTATTACCGTTGCCAATAAAACCCACCAGTAAATTGTCCCCATCGGCCACGACTCCCAAGTTGCCACCGGAGGCTTGGGCATCACCTGCGCTGTTGGTGACGGACTTGTTGTCGCTCCAAGTTGTACCGTCAGTGGAAGTGACATAGAGAATAGTTCTGTCATCGTTATCAGCAACAAAGAACGTATAAAGTTCACCGTTATAAACGGCCAGAGTTGGAGGAAAATCGGCAATGGTTGTTTGGTTAGTATTGACTGAATTACTGGTGTCAAACGTTAACCCTAAGTCGCTACTGCTGTCTAAGGTCGCTGGGGTTACGATGATGGAATTATCACTAGTGGAGCCATCGCTAGCGACAGATGCGAGATAAAGGGTGTCATTAAAAACGACAAGGGAGAATTGGGCTGACGTGGAAAAGTCAGAAAAATTGGTTAACCCCTCCCAGTTGTAGCCGTCGGCGGTGCGTTGTACTACTAATGAACCACCCAGGAAGCTTTCGTCGTTCTCAAGGGTTGCAGAGTAGGCCATGTAGAGATAACCGTTGTAAACCGCTAGAGCTGGGGGGTTGTTAATTAGCTGACCACTGAGGGAATTATTAACGTTACTGCTACTGCTCTCGGATGTATAAAAGCCCCAGGGATCAGTGGTTAAATCTGCAGTAAGGGGGGCGGAGGGAGGATTGACCAGATTCCCGACGGAAGTACTGGTGGTATTACCGAAATAAACGGAGGCTTGACCGTTGGCAACAGGGGAAACGGGACTGACTTGATTACTATTAGGAGCACCGCCGCCAATATCACTAAAACCATCACCATTGACATCGCCAATACTGTTAAAAATGTTATTGCCATTAGCATTAAAACTAATGGGGTTGCTCAGGGTTCCTTCACCATTACCGAGGTAAAGTTGGAACCCATTGCTAACCCGCAGTAGTAAATCGTCATAGCCATCGCCGTTGTAATCTCCCGCCGTGACAAAATTGACAACAAGGCTCAATGTACCGGTGCTTAAAACTAAGGTTTGTTGTCCGCCCAAGCTGGGATTGCCGAAAATCAAGTAAAAGTTATTATTTTGATCCAGTACGCCAACATCTTGTAAGCCATCGCCGTTAAAGTCCCCTGCCGTGCCAACCTGTTGAATCAAGCCATTATTGGCAATGGAAATGATTAACTGGTCAGTGCCCGATGCGGCATCGAGCAAATCCTGGGTACTAGCCCCAAAGGTAACCACTGCTCCGTAGGGACTGCCTCCCGCCAACACATCGGCAAAGCCATCACCATTAATGTCCCCCACCATGACCACGTTACTGCCAGTTCCGGATAGGGTTTGATTGCTCACGGAATATAACGTGCCATCAATGACAAAACCGTTATCAGCGGAAATATCGGCTAATTTGATACTGCCGTCGTCCGCTAACCAGGGATGGCCATAAACGGCATAGATTTGTTGGGCACCGGGGGAAGTCACCAGTAAATCATCCACTCCGTCATTATTAATATCTCCTACTCCGATCGCCGCTTGGCCCGTTGCTTGGAAAGGTTCACTGCCATTGAGGAGAAAGGTAGTTTTACTGTCGTTGGCGGTGGGGCTGAGGTCAAATAGAGTGGCTAAAGTCTCTAAATTGAGGGGGCCAAACAGTAGATAACTTTGGCCAGCGGCATTGGCGGCCTGGGGCGCATTGATCAGAAAATCCTGGTAGCCATCATCATTAATGTCCCCTGGGGAAGAAATGGTGAAGCCTGTTTTACTGCCAGCAATTCCCCCATTGATCACCAGATTGGCCACACTGGTAATGCCCTCACTCACCGTGCTATTGCCACTGGGGACACTGCCTCCCCGGACAACGTAGACAACTCCTGTGTTGTTATTCACCCCCGTGGCCGACACCGCTAAATCCTGTTGGCCATCCCCGTTCAGATCCATAGACAGACCAGAGGCGATCGCCGATCCGAGGAAAGAATCCGCCGCCACACCATCCTGGGCCGGAGTATTAGGGCCAGTGAGGGTATAGGTAGGTGTAAGGGGCTCAGAGCTACTGGCAAATCCAGAGCTACTGGCAAATACATAAACGGCCCCAGCAGAAACATTGGATTGAGAGGGATATTTACCTTGATTTGCCTCAGGTAAACCACTCTGCCCAGACCATTGGTTCGTGACCGACGCGACATAGCCTGGAGCACCAACAATCAGATCGTCCGTAGTGCTACTGCCCGTGAAGGTAGTCGGCCCCCCCGCCGTATAGTGGGAAACTCCCAGGGCATAACCGACAGACTCAGACCCATCCTCCGTTTGTCCGCTATACACCAATATGGGTTGGGAGGGTTGGGGGGAATTAGAGCTATTACTGCCATAGACAACATAAACAGAGCCAGTACCATCGTTGGCCAGGGGGGCACCGAAAACAATGTCAGCGTAATTATCCCCATCAAAATTGCCCACTACCACTGCAAAACCAGCTAGTCCCCCCGCATCCAAGCCGTTCACCACAAAGCCCATGGAGGATGGTGTGGTGGTTAAATTGCCAACGTCTATGGTGGTGCCGGGATTAGCATTCAAGTAACTGCCATAGACCACATAAATGGCCCCATTACCCCCGTTGGCATTGCCGTCCCCAATTACTAGATCGGGGATGCCATCTCCATTCACATCCCCTGTGGCCAAGCTCATCGGCACCGAGTTATTGGCCGAGCCGCCGTCCGTAATGCCCGTAATTAAAATTCCGTTGGGGTTACCGGATAAATCAGTGATGGTGAGAGGACTGGCCTCGTTATCCCCCAGTACTGCTCCCCCGGCAAAGAGGATTTGGACAGTGCCCTGCTGAAGCACCACACCGCTACTGTTGGTATAACCCCGATTACCCACTGCCACATAGACCAGATCCCCTGAACTGTTAAAAGCACTGGCCAGCACCGCCCCGATCGCCGTATTGTCCGTTGGGATAATAAAACCACTATCAATCAGGGTGAGGGAAGAATCCTCCGTTTCCGTTACTGTGGCAATGCCCAACACCTGGGTACCGGCTCCATTGGTGGGGTCAGTGGTGCCAACCTTAAGATTAATGGCAGAGTCACTGTCACCATTAATGACTACCTGGAAGTTGGAATAATCTTTGGGATTGTTATTGCCGGGGTCAACAAATAGGCCGAACTGTTGGGTGGCTCCATTAGTGGCATAGCTGAAGTCAGAACCATTGGGATTGAGGCTATTTAGGAGTTTATTGCCCTGGACAATGCCCAGTTGTTGAGTGGAACTATCAACACCAGTGCCGATCGCCCAGGAAACAGTTTGCGTTTGCCCATTGGTATTGAGATTGGCGGTCACGACCACGGAGGTTAGGGTTTGGGCCTGTTGATTCGGTAACGTCAGGGGTAAGTAAATATCCGTTACACCGTTGGGGTTGATATTGCCATTGGCATTGGCGGCGGTATTGGCCACAATGTCCCATACCAAGGGATTAGCGTCGGATAGGGCTGTGGGGGTCAGGATTGGAGTGGGGTTAATTTTGTTGGGGCTTTGCCAGGCACTACCATTCCAAACACTGTGGTAGGTCTGGGGGCCTGGGGGAATGGGATCCACATATTGGGCGGCATAACGATCGCCAATTTGATTACCCGCACCGAACAATTCCAGTATTTGTAAAGCATTGACGGCAGTGGGATCAACATTGGCCGGACTATTGGGGTCGTAGGTGAGGGCTGTGCTGTAGAGGGCCACCTCATCTAAATACACATCGCCGGACCCACCGGCCAAAATCAAACTTCCCGTTGTGGGGGCATTGGCAAACGTTACCTGGTCTAAAGAACCGGCTAACGCACCGTCGATGTATAGATTAAGGGTGCCAGTCGGGCTTTGATAGGGAACATTGTAGGTGGCTACTACGTAATACCATTGATCCTTTTCAATGCTGGTGCTGCCAGTGACAGAAGACCCCTGACTATTGGCCAAACTCACGGTAACAGCGGCGGAATTGAGGGCAACGGTAAATAATCCCCCAAAGGAAACTAAATCCAGTGCTTCACTGGGCAAATTAGGCACTTTGAACCAAAATTCCACACTAAAGTTTTGGCCAACAACGGGTAAGTTGTCCACACTCACCTGACCGCCACTAAACAACACCGCCCGGTTAGGATCGCCTAAATTAGCTAGATCCGTAGCATTGGGATTTTGGAGCGCCCCCGTTTGATTGAGGGTGTAATTGCCGCTGTAAACCCCATTGGCCGCCCCCCCAAATAACCCTTCATTTTGGGCCGTAGTACCGCTTAAATTTGATAACCGGAGGTACACCACTGGATCCGATTCCAACACCAGTTCGCTGTAGGAAATGGGCTGGGTTTCTGTCCAGAAAATAGCCGGATTACCATTAAGACTGGCAATGGTTAAACCGGTAAAAGGGTCGGGGGTAATTTCCGACAAAATACTGACGGGAGTTGACCAGGGACTGGAACCATTGGAATTGGGTTGCCATAGAGAGTAATAAATAGTGGTGGTGGTTTCCCCATTACTGTCTGTTTGGGTATTCAGCCAAGCGGCCATTAAATCGCCATTGGGGCCAACCCCCAAGGTCACTTGGCCATCGGTTCCCGCCTGTTGACCAGCTAAGGGAGCGGCCACACTCCATTGATTGTCAGTGCCCAAGCCCAAAACAGAATAGTAAATGTCTGTGGCCTGAAGGCTATTGTTAATTAATTGCGCTTGGTTATCGGTGTAAATTTGCCCAGGCACAAGAAGATTCGGAATGTCGCTAGTGTCCGCATTGACCCAAACCAGGAAGTTACTTCCTTCATAAAGAAAAGCAACGGGGTCAAAATTCATGCCACTGGTACCGGGGATAGTGGAAATGGCCGAAATACCAGCGTTACCAAAGGGAGAAAATGCGGTTTTAATAACAGTGCTGGGATTGGGCGGTGTGGTAAGAATGGCACTGGTGCTGAAGTCGTTAACCAGTTGATTGTTACTGCCCGTCAACCCTCCGATGGCGGCATCATAGCTAACAGAAACTAAATTCCCTTGGGGGATATAAAAAGTGCTCCCCTGGGCAGAAGTTTCTAGGCTTAAAATAACGGAAGTGGCGTTAACATCAGCTTGCTCAACAGTTACTAACTGACCGTTGACCACAACAGTAAAAGCGTCAGCACTAATTTCACCTTGATCAGGAATTAGTAAAGTCTGATCAAAGGGAATAACTAAAATATTGGCTGAGCCGTAACCGTTATAATTATTGTCGTTAGATTCCACCACTAAGGGGGCGGGAGCAACGGTGGGACTATCCTCCACCAGGGCCGCCAAATTATCAAAGGGAGAAATCCAAAATGTGGTGTTGGTGGGGTCAGTGAAATTTAAGTTATTGCTGTCAGTACCATAGGAATTGGTGGGAGTATAACTAACTGTCACCGTATCTGTGGTGGCGATCGCCTGCTCAAGGGTTAATGTGACAGTGTTACCAGAAACGTTGGGAGGATTCTGGGTACTAAGGGTCTGGACAGTGCCATTGGCCGTGACAATAAACTGATCTGCGCTAGGAAATGTACCAGCGCTTTGGGAGTTGGCTAAGTCCTGGCCAAAAGTAAGATAAACACTGGTGCTACTAGCGCCACTACTATTAGTAGTTGTATTGGCAATAACACTCAACGGTAGAAGCAAAGGAGAATCACTACTCCACGCCAAGAGAACGTCTCCCTTACTTGTTAATGCCAGCGTGGGCGGACTATCTTGGGCAAAGTCATTTTCCAAATTGGCAATAACTTGATTAGTGGAACTACTACTGGCAGAAGTACTGTTAACCAAGCCGCTGGTGGTGGCAGAACTAGTACTGCTGATGGAAAATTGCTGAATTTCGCTGTTATTGGCAGTCTGGAGATTAGTCGGAGGGGAGCTTGTGGAAGTATTGGGGGTGTAAGTTACTGTATAGTCACTGCCTGGATTACTTGCTACCCCTAAAATAACCCCTTGGTTGGTGACCGCCAAAACAGAGTTAACCGCAATATTTTGACCATTAGCAGTAACGGTAAAATTACTAACGGCGGGAATAATTTCTGTGTTGAGGGGGGTATTGAAATTGACAACAATTTGGTTAACGGTATTGTTATAGTTTTGACTGTTACCACCAACGGGGGTGTAGGTATAGGTAATATTTTGGCTGGTGTTATTGGCTACGGATAAATCACTAAAACTACCAATGTCGTTGCCTTGGCTATCTTCCAAGGGATTACTACCTGGTTTATAACTTATTTGAACTGCATTGGCCAGACTTTGATCGTTAAGGGTAGTGTAGGGGATAGCATTATTTAGCTGTAAAATAACCGCATTCTGTTGCACAATGACATTGAATACGGGGATAGTCTTGGTCTCGCCACTACCATCGGTATAGGTAACAGTAAACTCACTGCCACTGGGAACTGAGTTGGTATTTAACGTGGTTCCTAAATTGGAGAAATCTAGGGTTAGTAATGAGCCTTGGACAGAAGCGGTGGGGGTTGTTGTGTCATCTCCACCACTGCTACTACTGGCTAGGGCAAAACTATTCGCGGTAGCTGTAGAAGCTGAACTGCCATAGGGATTGGTTTCCCAAGTCCAAGAGGGATTAATGCCTAGGCCAATATTGATAAACCCCAACAGTTTAGCCGTTAAGCTAATGGGAAAACCCAGGGTAAAACTAGCCGCAGGGTCACCAAAGGCAACAAGGACACTAATTTCACCATCCCCTGTAAGCTGAAACAAAGAAGTTAGATTTAGTTGGGCTTGAACCCCGGCGGAAAGGGGAAAACCAATCTGAAAAGAATTGAGGTTAAGTTGATCATTAGTGCCACCAATGATTTCCGCAATCGGTGCTCCCAAGGCAATGGCGATCGCCGCCGCTGAACCGATGGGGGGAATAAGTATCAAAGATTCCAGATCACCGTCAGGGTTGAGGCCAGGGGTCAAAGGTGGAATATAAGTAGCTGGATTATTAGGAGATAAATCAGCTTGCACTAATACTCCAACACTGCCAATCCAACTCAATTCAAAATTTATTCCCCCTTTGTTTTTAGGATCTCCATAGGTCAGGAAAGGGACATTGGCATTGAATGTTAACTGTAAGAGCGTTGTCTCGGTATTAAGGGGATAATTAGGCGATTGATTACTAAAGTTATAGGTCGTACCTAAACCACCGGAAATTTTAAACAGATTGGCAATTTTTTTCTCCCTCGTAATTGCTTGTCCAAAAGCTTCTAAGGTTAATCCGCCCGGACTAAAACCACTGGAACCCTGCAAAATTCCTTCAATTTTAATCTTGCTGAAGAAAGGGTTTAATAAATCCTTAACACCGGGCAAAGGAATGCCGTCTAAAATGCCCCAATTGTATAAATTATTACTGCTCCAGGCCTGGGAAAAGTTCCAATTTTGCCCCCAGCCCTGAAAAGCGGGACTACTGCTAGCGGTGGTGGCAATGCTTAAGGATTCCCCAGCAGTTAAGGGATTGTAACTAGCGTTGGGGGCAGGGGTCGGTGCTGGAGCAAAGTTACCTTGGATCACCCCATTTTGAATTATGGGCGGAGAATAGGCCGCATTACTAGTGGGGGTTGGTAAAGTGGGGAACTGATCACTGCTAACGGTGAAAGATTGATAGTAAAGATCCGTGTCTTCTTGAATGCTTTGGTTAGCCGCATTCTCCACGTTGACCTTTTGCCCCACCACAAACACAGTGCCATTACTGGCGATCGCCCTGGGTTCCAAATCCCCCACCTGATCCGAAGTCAATAGTACAGGACTGGGTAGCCACTGGAGTTGATTATTGGGGTTATATTGGGCCGCTGTGTAATAAAAATCACTATTGTTATCCTTGCCCTGTTGCCAAACCACCGCCAGACCGGGCAGAGTTGCACTGTTTGTGCTCCCCGATTGATTGATCAGATTAGGGCTAGCCACTAGGTTCAAACTGGTGACCGGCTCAAAACCCACGTAGGCAATGGGTTGGGCATCTTCCCAAATTTGCGAATTATCGTTATAAACGGCGTGCCAGAGGTTCGTTCCCTCGGCCCAGACTAGGTGGGTTATGCCATTGGCATCGGTGGTGATGGCGGAAAGGCGGGAGGCGAGGTTGATGGCCATGGTAAGTGCCTGAAAAGAAAAACCTTGTCACCCATTTTAACGATGCTCGCCGGGAAAACTTGTAAAGTTCATTGAATTCTAATGGTTGTTTTTGGGGAGAAAAATTCAGGATTATCCATCTTCAGTAGTGTTATCCATGTAGTGAAAATCCAAAGAGAGTTTCAAGAAAGTAATAAGAGGCGCCAGTTGTACAGTAATTCTATACCACTATTGACCCTGAATTTGGCAAATATTGCCATGGTGATATCAACCGTGTGGGCTGACCTGGAGACAACTTTCGTGCGGCGATGAAATCTAGCAAACCAATGGCGATTATCTGAGTTGTTTCTCTCAATTTCTACTGTTTCTCTTTTGCTAATCCCATGAAACGCATGGGGATGTTCATCCAGCAGTTGTTGATAGGGCCTCCAGTCATCGGTACAGTACACCGTCACTTTCCACTTTGCCAGTCTCTCCAGCAAACGACTCAGGGTCAAACCTTTGACGTAATCAAACCAGATAAGATATTTACTTTTAGTCGCCGGAGGGCATTCGGAGACTTTAAATGGATGGGGAGGGATGGTAAGACTACTTCGGTAGCACGACCCGGTGAAGCGTAAACCCCATTCCGCGACTACTGTAACAGGTAGCGTGGTGAGGAAACTTCTGGCTTTAGCCAGGAGATGATGTCGGCTAGGCTATCGGGGAGATCTAGGGGCCAATTTTTCTCTACCATCACCGTCAGTTAAGATTGGTTATTAGATATTCCATGACTAATGGAAGACGGGGAGAGAGATTTGAACAAGACTTTTACGGCGGTGTACGGCCCCGTTAATTCCTGGCGCTATGGCCGTTCCCTGGGCATTGATCCCATCGGGGCTATTTCCACTTGTTCTTTTAACTGCGTTTACTGTCAACTGGGGGAAATTGAGCACCTCAGCGGCGATCGCCAAATTTTCATTCCCACCGCTGACATTTTGCGAGAATTGGCCCAGTTTGCTCCCTGGGAGGTGGATGTAATTACCCTTAGCGGTAGTGGGGAGCCGACGCTAGCCAAAAATTTAGGAGAAATTCTCGAAGGCATTAAAAAGTTGACTGGGAAATTAATCTTGGTACTCACCAATGCGACTTTGTTAAATGATGCTCAGGTAAGAGAAGAGCTCTCCTTAGCAGACAAGATTTCTGTCAAATTAGACGGATTGTGGCCAGACCAGTTGGCAAAAATTAACCGACCGATCGCCGGCATTGAGCTGGAGCAAATTTTGAGTGGTATTCAAGCCTTTCAACGGGAATTTACGGGGGAATTATCGGTTCAAACCATGGTGCTTCAGCCCTGGGACCAGACAACCGAGAACCGCTACTTGGAACTTTTATCCCTAATTCAGCCCGCCGAAGTGCAACTCAACAGCCCCACCAGGCCCAAACCCCTGCAGCGCGAATTGGAAGGCCGGGGCAACCATACCGGCACCCCCTATGGCGATCGCCCTGTAACCCGGATCAAATGCGTCGATGGTCAGACCCTACAAAATTTGGCCAAAAAAATAAGTGGGGCGATCGGCATTCCTGTCCGCTGCGCCCCCGTAAAAGTTTTGTAAATATGGTTAAACAATCTTTAAATAAATGGAGCCGAGCAGAATTGAACTGCTGTCCAAACTGGGTATTAACTTTCCGCTCATTCACAGGTTTAGTCCTTCTAGCCCTAGGACGGGGACCATCGATTATCCCTGATGGTGGGATGCTCTAGTCTGAGTCTTGATTGTTTAGCTAACTAGAGAAGAGCCAAACAAAGCATCCGTTGGGGTTAACCTCTAATCCTTAACGGAGTCAGAAAAGAAGTAAACGGTCTTTGACAAGAAAATGTAGCTTTTACAGACTAGGCTGCTACGGCTACCCGTTTGAAGCTGACGATGTTATTCGCAGTTACTTTTTTTTGAGCCTTTGATTTACGAGAGGAGACTCACTCTCGACCTGTATCACGGGCAAGCTTTCGCCAACCTGTCGAAACCATTGCGGCCCCTTGATATACACTCCCGATTATAAACCATTTTTTAGGGGGATGGCAAAAAGGAGCAGTGCCACCTCCAGCCTCTGCCCCGATATGGCTAACAAAAGTGCTCCCTCTCCAAACTAGTTAACTTAAATCATTGGTTGGTTCAGGAAAACGGAGCTTAGTCATCAAAAGTTGGGAAGGGATAAACTCCGGCAATGACTGTCCAACCTTTGTCAGAGGACTTGCTCAACTTCAGCAATTTCTGGGATCATTTCCCTTAATTTGCGCTCAATACCCATTTTTAGGGTCATGGTGGAACTGGGACAGGATCCACAAGCGCCCTGCAAACGTACTTTGACAATGGGACCGTCTAATTCCACTACTTCCACATTGCCGCCGTCAGCCATCAGGTAGGGACGGAGTTCATCCAATACCGTTTCCACATTATTTAGGGTGAGTTCCATCGCTCGCTAACCTCAGCTAAAAATTTTTGACTATCACTGATATCCTAACGTCAAACCCCGAGGCCAAGGTTGGCAAAAATCCCGGGGCTGAGGATAGAGAAAAGTAATTAGCGGTCTTTCAACCAACTGAACATGGCCCGCAGGTCTTTGCCCACTTCTTCGATCAATTCTTCTGATTCCCGACGACGCATGGCGGTGAAACCAGGTTTACCAGCTTGATTTTCCAACACGAATTCCCGGGCAAACTGACCAGATTGGATTTCATCGAGAATTTGCCGCATTTCTGCCTTGGTTTCTTCGGTGACAATGCGGGGTCCCCGGGTTAAATCGCCATATTCAGCGGTATTGGAAATGCTGTCTCGCATTTTGGCCAAGCCACCTTCCACAATCAAATCGACGATTAACTTAACTTCGTGGAGACATTCAAAATAGGCCAATTCCGGCTGATAGCCAGCTTCCACCAGAGTATCGAATCCTGCTTTGATCAAAGCAGTCAGACCGCCACAGAGCACCACCTGTTCGCCAAAAAGGTCGGTTTCCGTTTCTTCTCGGAAAGTGGTTTCTAAAATACCGGCCCTGGTGCCCCCAATGCCCTTAGCGTAGGCCATGGCATAGTCCCGGGCTTGGCCGCTGGCATCTTGGTACACAGCAAATAAGGCCGGTACTCCCTGGCCTTGTTCATAGGTGCGACGCACCAGATGGCCAGGCCCCTTAGGAGCGGCCATAACTACGTCCACATCGGCAGGGGGAACAATCTGGGCAAAGTTAATGTTGAAGCCGTGGGCAAATAACAGCACGTTGCCAGCCACGAGGTTAGGGGCGATTTCTGCTTCGTAAATGGATTTTTGCACTTCATCGGGCAGGAGAATCATAATCAGATCCGCCGCTTTGGCCGCTTCAGCCACAGATAAAACTTTTAGTCCGGCTCCTTCTGCTTTGGCAACGGATTTACTGCCACTGTATAGCCCGACGACCACGTTAACGCCACTATCCTTGAGGTTGAGCGCATGGGCGTGACCTTGGGAGCCATAGCCAATAATAGCCACGGTTTTTCCGGCTAAGAGGTCAAGATTGGCATCCTGATCGTAATACATACGAGCCATGTAACTATCTCCTTGCTGCGATTGAATGGTGCTCTGCAAACTTTTAATCATAGCAAAGGCCGGTCTGCTTATTCTGTCCTGTAAGTGTTGTAGGATCAAATTCTGCATCTGTTAAATTCTAGCTTTTAGTCTATGCTTGCCCTAATTGACACTGTTAAATCCATTGATGATCAGCTTTCCCGTCGCCATATTGACCTAGACCCCGCAGGTTATTGGTTGGTGGTGCTGGACCGGGAAGCTGGAGTGTTGAAGGTGGAGCACTACAGTAACGATATTAATGACCAGGGTTTAGCTGTAGATCCGGAAACGGGAGAAGTGATTGCCTGTCAGGGCGGAAGAAAAAGACTACCCAGTTTGACTTTAACTGGTCGCACTGCCAAGGAGTTGTGCGTGAAGATTTTTGAGGAGTTGGAATCCTGTCCAGTGACTATGCTCAACCATGCTGCTTACTTGGGTCGGGAATTGATGCGGGCGGAATTAGCCCTAACTGGGGGCGGGGAATATGTTCAGGATTAGTTAAATTGTCCTAAATAAGCAAATTTTGTCAGCGGCAATCAATAGCAACAAATCTGGAGACTGAAACCATGGAAATTTTACCGGCGATCGATCTGCTAGGTGGCAAGTGTGTGCGCCTCTATCAAGGGGATTATGACCAGTCCCAGGTGTACCACGAAGATCCGGTGGAAGTAGCCCGCCAGTGGCAAGCCCAGGGAGCTAGTCGTTTGCATTTAGTCGATCTTGATGGAGCTAAGGAAGGACAGCCAGTTAACCTAACGGCGATCGCCAATATTGTTGAAGCCCTAACCATTCCTGTACAGGTAGGCGGAGGCTTGAGGGATAGAAACCGGGTTAAACAATTGCTGGATTTGGGGGTGGGCCGAGTTATTCTAGGTACGATCGCCGTGGAAAGTCCTGACTTAGTGGGGGAATTATGTACGGAATTTCCTGGGCAAATTGTGGTGGGTATTGATGCCCGCAATGGCAAAGTCGCCACTAGGGGGTGGTTAGAAACCTCCACAGTGGAAGCAGGGGAATTAGCCCAACGCATGGAAAAGCTAGGAGCGGCGGCCATTATCTACACTGATATTCACCGGGATGGCACAATGCAGGGGCCCAACTTAGAGGCTCTGCGACAATTAGCTAGTCAGTTGACCATTCCAGTGATTGCATCGGGGGGAGTCAGCCAAGTAGAAGACCTGTTGAATCTGCTTAGCCTGGAAAGCCTGGGAGTAAACGGAGTCATCATTGGCAAAGCTCTGTACACCGGGGACATTCAGTTGGCAGAAGCAATCCGGGCAGTGGGCAATGGTCGCTGGCAAGATGTGCCGCCGTTGGACTTTCCCCGTTTGGGCTAGTTTTTTCGTTTTTTGAAGTCAAATTAGTCTTGACTCTGACTGGGTTGGAGAAAAACCCTCGTTCCTTCAATGACAGTGTGGCTTTGCCATTCTCTTTTGGTGTCAGGACAATCTAACCGATAATGTCCCCCCCGGCTTTCCTCCCGAAAGAGCGCACTAGTCAAAATTAATTGGGCTATATCCAGCAGATTATGGGTTTCGGCCCACAACTGCATAAATTCACCCAGCCCTGGGCCACTTAGGCTAATTTTTTGATCCTCTGGTAGGTGAGCTAAAAGCTTACTGCTGCTGAGTTGTTGCCATTGTTCTTGCCATTGTTCCAATTTGGCGATCGCCATTTGGAGAGTTTCAGCTTGGCGACAAATGCCGGCGGTTTGCCACATCAAGCGGGGTAATTCACTGCGCCAATGGTTTAGGAGGGCTAGGTCATTGGTGGTGTCTAGTCGAATTTCCTTTATCGATTGATTAACGTTGGAGTCACTGGAGGCAACGGGCGGTAAGCTCAAATTTCTTAATTGACTAGCAAAAACAATGCATTCCAGCAGAGAATTACTGGCCAGGCGATTGGCTCCATGGACCCCAGTGCTGGCGGTTTCCCCCAACGCATACAAGCCTGGAATAGTGGTTTGACAATTAATATCTGTGGTAATGCCCCCCATCCAATAATGGGCCGCTGGGGCAACGGGAATTGGTTCACGAAAAATGTCCACCCCCCAGTGCAAACAACGGCGAATAATATTGGGAAAACGCCTTTGGATGCGCTCCGGCTCAATGGGACTCAGATCCAAAAAAACAGTGGCTTGGGTGGGATCTTTTTCTGTATTGGCTAAATGTTGGAAAATCGCCCGACTAACCACGTCCCTGGGAGCTAGTTCTCCCCTGGGATGGTAATCAAAAGCAAATCTTTTCCCCTGGCGATCGAGCAGATGGGCCCCTTCCCCCCGCACTGCTTCACTGATCAAAAAATGGGGCACACCCGGTTTAGTTAAAGCGGTGGGATGAAATTGAAAGAATTCTAAATCCCGCACCCGGGCCCCCGATCGCCAAGCGAGGGCAATGCCGTCACCAGTACTAACTTTGGGATTGGTAGTTTGGGCAAACACTTGACCGCCGCCCCCGGTGGCCAATAACACCGCTCGGGAGTAGAAAGTTTCAATGGTTTGATTGACAAAAACCTGAATGCCCCGACAATGGCCCATTGTTGGATCAATATTTAAAGACAGGGCGATCGCCTGGGAAAAAATTTCCACATTGGGCCGAGCTTGCACCTGTTCCATCAACGTCGAAACAATGGCCCGCCCCGTAGTGTCCGCCGCATGGAGTACCCTCGGTTGGGAATGAGCCGCCTCCAACGTTAAAGCCAGATCCTGGCCCTGGCGATCAAAACTAACACCGAACTGCACCAACTCGGCGATCGCCTGGGGGGCATGATTCACTAGGAAATCCACCGCTTCCCCATCACATAAACCCGCTCCAGCAGCTAAGGTATCTTCGTAGTGAGACTGAGGAGAATCCGTCGGGGCAATAGCGGCGGCAATCCCTCCCTGGGCCCAATCACTGGCCCCCGTTTTCAGTTCCGCCTTGGTAACCAGAGCCACACGGTAATGACCAGGCAAACAAAGACAGGCATAAAGGCCTGCCGCTCCGGAGCCCACCACCACCACATCGAACTGATTTGCCCCCATATCCCCAATTCCCAAAAGATTGTCTTCCCAGATTAGCGGTTTCAGTCCAGCTTGGGGACATTTACCCAGACAGAGTTAGGGGTTAAAAATTGCAAATTGCCAATGCTTATCTAACATTAATATTCCAATCTCGTCGCAAATCCCGTTGGAAGTCATCCAAAACCCGTTTTAAAGTCTGCTCTACTGAATCACCATCGTTGTACTCATAGGTACGACATTGATTGGTGGTATAGATATCGGTGCGATCGGGCACTACATTTTCTTGGCCACCATAGGTTCTGCCGTAATAACCATCCTCAAACCCCCTAGCAAATTCGCCCCCAGCGGAACGGGGTTCAAAGGGCTTCTTGTCCCTGGCCGCCGCTGCTCCTTCCCGATAGCCATCGTCATAGGCTTGGGGATGACTGCCGGGATCCCGTAAAGTCCGGCTTTTTTCCACCGGATAACAATACTGGATCTTGCCAGCGTTAGCAGGGGCGATCGCCATTAGGGAAGAAAGGAAAACCCCGATAAGGCAAGTTGGTAAAAAACGGCAGTAACCCATGGCAAGTGATCACACTCTAGAAACAACTCTGGCAAAGCCCTGGTAAACCACCATGGTCAATACCCCCATCCAAAATATTGATGCTTGGTCGGTTCCTAGAGAATGCCACTACTAGCTAGACCCAACACCATGCCTGCTCCTAAAATGTGGCCGAAACTCATGATAGCCAGCAATTCCGGCAAGCCAAAGGTTTTCTTCGACGCCAACTGGGGCAGAGCCAAGTCCTTACCCTTACCGGTTTTTTGGATGGCAAAGTAGCCAATCACAAAAGCAAACACATTACAAAGGCACATGATAATGCCCACCGAAAGGCTCCAAGCAGCGGTGGTGGGACTAGCCTGGGCTAAAAGCAGAGCAGTATTAAACATTGATAAAGGTTCTCCAAAGATAATTTCAAAGACTTGATTTTCTTTGAGGTATTCTAGCCGATCAAGAGCAATCCCCCTCTCTGAGCGCCCCTGTTCCCTGGCGATCGCCGTCATCGATTCCGTTAACTTTTTGGCGATCGATGTCCCCTTAGTCCACTAATTAGTAATGATTAGTAATGAAAGCTTGACTAGGCAAAATTCCCCACACCAGTTGCAAAAAAAGATTGAAAAAGCCACTATCACGCAGAAAATTCCGTTGAGTCAAAAGCTCCAACCCCAGTTAGGTCAATCATCGGCAATAATTTTAAGTCTTTCTGTCCCCGCTCACCAGCAATGTGAAAAAAAGTCGTGGTCAGACCACAATTAAGCCCCATTTTTTTGTTATCGAGGCTACAATCAATGAAGTCTTTTTTCACTGATTCATCAAGCTCTACCGCTGACTAGCCTTCTCTAACACTTTTACGCCTGAATCCTTGCATTCTGTTTTTCCCCAACGAAGAAGTTAGAGAACCCCGAATCAATAGACTGACCGAGCGCACATCATCTAGCAACGCCTAGGGGTGGCCTCAACTTTGACTGACCAGCTAATTTTGTACACGACTTAGGAGTTAACGAGGAAAACGGCATGACCCAGACGAAAGAGCCACTCACCAAAGCTGAATCCGCCGAACTGGAGCAAGAAATAGAGCTAAGTCAATACATTAACACTGATGATATTGACGACGATGATATTGACGTAGAGGATTTAGAACAGGAAGTCGCCGCTACAGAAGGGAAGGAAAAAAAAGTCCGGAAAATTCGTAAGGACGCGGTTAAAAAGAAACCCTACACCGAAGACTCAATCCGTATCTATCTCCAGGAAATTGGCCGGATTCGTCTGCTCAGGGCCGAAGAAGAAATTGAACTAGCCCGTCAAATTGCCGACCTCCTCGAACTCGAGCTAATTCGGGACAACCTCACCCTTCAACTAGAACGCCAGCCCTCGGAACTGGAATGGGGTAAACAGGTCTGGAAGTTGGAAACCGCCAAACAACGGTTAGTAGGCGACAAGAAAAAAGAGCCGAAAAAGAAAGATATAGATAGTTACCTCGCCAATCCAGACAACGAATTAAGTCTGGAAAATGAATGGAGCCAACAGCCCAACAAAAATTTTGCCGCCTTCCGTCGTCGTCTTTTTCTGGATCGCCGAGCCAAAGACAAAATGGTGCAGTCTAACCTGCGGCTAGTAGTGTCCATTGCCAAAAAATATATGAATCGGGGTCTATCATTCCAAGATCTAATTCAGGAAGGTTCTCTAGGTTTAATCCGAGCTGCCGAAAAATTTGACCACGAAAAAGGTTACAAATTCTCCACCTATGCCACCTGGTGGATTCGCCAAGCCATCACCCGGGCGATCGCCGACCAATCTCGCACCATCCGCCTCCCCGTCCACCTCTACGAAACCATCTCCCGAATCAAAAAAACCACCAAACTCCTCTCCCAGGAAATGCGACGTAAACCCACCGAGGAAGAAATCGCCGAAAAAATGGAGATGACCATCGAAAAATTACGCTTCATCGCCAAATCCGCCCAACTTCCCATCTCCCTCGAAACCCCCATTGGGAAAGAAGAGGACTCCCGCCTAGGGGACTTCATCGAAGCCGACGGCGAAACCCCTGAGGATGAAGTATCCAAAAATCTGCTCCGGGAAGACCTGGAAAATGTTCTTGATACCCTCAGCCCCCGGGAACGAGACGTATTGCGTCTACGCTATGGCCTCGACGACGGCCGCATGAAGACCCTAGAAGAGATTGGGCAAATCTTTAACGTCACCCGGGAACGCATCCGTCAGATCGAAGCTAAAGCCCTGCGGAAACTGCGTCACCCTAACCGCAACAGCATCCTCAAGGAATATATCCGCTAATCCCCTTTATCCAGTGATATAACCCTCAGCGTTGTCTTGACCCCATCAGGACAGCGCTTTTTGTCTTTCTAGGGAGAATTCCAATTTCTATTGGACACACTGCACTGAATTCATAATTCACGCACCCGGCTTAACCCATCAGGAAGCCCAAAAGAAACCCCTGAAGCTCAGAATTTGTAGTTACCGGTGTCGAGCGAAGTTTTTTTCTATCGTTGAAGCCCTTACTATGACTGTGATTCAGGGATTTTGAAAAATATTTTGTGAAAAGGTGTTGACTTTTCTTGTGGTATTCCGTATATTGATAAA
>NZ_CP019225.1:3253042-3256109 GCF_010222815.1 Synechocystis sp. CACIAM 05
TCCCATCCCGCACTCGGTTGTGAAATGTGACAGCGGCGACGATACTCTGGGGGTTGCCCCACGGCACAATAGTCCGATGCCAAGTTCCTCTTTCTTTGATCTAAAGCTCTCCATTTTACTTGGGGAGCTTTTGGCGCTGATGGGCTGATGGAATGATAAACATGGATAGTTGGCAGAAATAGGGTTTTCTTTCCTGTGCCATTGCTTGATAATGGTGTTAGGAGATGGCTATATGGTTAACTTAGCGATTTTCGTTGATTTATTCCTAGATAGGTATAAAGACTGTGGTAATTCCAACCCTTAAGGCACCCAATCGTAATGGACGAGCAAGCATTATTGTGAATGCCAAGGTGAAGCAGGAGGGTCGCTTAATTGCGGCTTCCCCTGTAACGGAAAGGATGGTCAATGCTTTGAAGGAGGCGATTGCCGGTTGTTCCCCGGAAACGATTATTGAGACAGTGGCGGTGGCTAGTTTATGGTCGGACCAGGCCCAGCAACAAACCCAAATGGGGGGGCGAATTTACTGCCCGTTGACAATTCAGTTACCCAATTGGTTGGATTTTCCGGGACAAAGTATCTACCAGGCATGTCAGGAAATTAATGCCCGCCGTCAGTGGGTGAGCCAACAGCTTAATTTGCCTTTGTGTAGTGATGATAATTGGTTGGGGGATCATTGGTTACCGATTATTGTGACGGTCAATGGTATACAATTCTTACCTCTAATTTATGAGGGGATGATGCCCAATGCCTATGAGATGGTGTCCTGGGATTTACCCCCTTACCAACGCTACCAAAGTAGTTTAGAGAATTTGGCCCAGGCTTTGCTCAAGGAGCTAAAGGCTCCGCCAGCGGTTTATTTGCTACAGTTTAGCCTTGCCCAAGGATTATTATTTGACCGCCTTTGGCCATTTCCAGCGGCGCCGGCCATTGCCACCATTAACCATGGCCACACCAATCTGTACACTTACCATTGGTGTTGTTTAAATAATCTGCCCCTACCGACTGGTTTGGCCGATCGCCAACCCCAACAATTACTGAGCCTTTGACCATGCCCCAACCCATTACCCCCCAACCAGGGCAGGAGTCGGTGTGGGACTATCCCCGTCCCCCCAGAGTTGAAGCTTCTAGCCAAAGGATCGTGGTCGTTTGTGAGGGGATCACCATTGCCGACAGTTGCTTGACTCAACGGGTGTTAGAGACAAGCCATCCACCGGTTTACTACTTTCCTCCCCAGGATGTCCGGACTGAATATCTGGATATATCTACTAGACATTCCTATTGTGAATGGAAAGGGGAGGCTGGTTATTATCATTTCAGTTTAGGCGATCGTCGACGGGATAATGTGGCCTGGTTTTACCCCACCCCCAACACCAGCTTTAGTGCTATCAAGGACTACATCGCCTTTTATCCCAGCAAAATGGATGCCTGCTATCTGGATGACGAATTGGTCACCGCCCAGCCAGGGGACTTTTATGGGGGTTGGATCACAGCCAAAATTGTTGGTCCTTTTAAAGGGGGCGTTGGCACTTGGGGTTGGTGATTAGCCAGTCGATGCAGGGGCTGGTTGCAGCGGAGGGCAATATTTCGTTAGATTACCGAAAAGCACCCGATTGCTGTTGCAATTAACCATGGCCAAGTCCCATTCTTCTGGTTTGACAGTGCGTTGGCACCATGCATTGGCGGAAATTCCCCAGCCCCAGTGGGACCGTTTAGCCATCCCCCTACAAACCCCCTTTCTCGAATGGCATTGGCTCAATAACTTAGAAACTTCCGGCAGTGCTGTCCGTAATACTGGCTGGCAGCCTTGTCATCTGACTGTATGGCAGGGGGAAACCCTATTAGGAGCAGCGGCTTTATATCTTAAAGGCCATAGTTACGGAGAATTTGTTTTTGATCATCAATGGGCAGATTTGGCGCAACGACTGGGCATTGACTATTATCCAAAGTTGTTGGGTATGGCTCCCTTTACCCCCGCCGAAGGCTATCGTTTTTTAATTGACCCTGAAGCTAATGAATCTTTGGTCACCCAGATTATGGTGGAAGCCATTGACCATTTTTGCCAAACCAATCAAATTTCCGGCTGTAATTTTTTGTTTGTCGATCGCCAATGGCAAAAGCAAATGGAAAGTTTAGGTTTTACTAGTTGGTTGCACCATAGTTATATCTGGCAAAATCAAAATTTTCAAGATTTTGACGATTATTTGCAAATTTTTAATGCCAATCAACGGCGTAATATTAAACGAGAACGAAAAGCGGTGCAAAAGGCTGGCTTACGCATTCAAGTTTTACAAGGAGATCAGATTCCCCATCATTTTTTTCCTGCAATTTATCGTTTTTATAGTAATACCTGTGACAAATTCTATTGGGGTAGTAAATACCTCACTAAAAAGTTCTTTCAGTCTTTGTACGAAAATTACCGGGCTAGGGTAGTTTTGGTGCTAGCCTTTCCAGAGCATGACGATCAACATCCCGTTGGCTTATCTTTTTGTTTACGCAAAGGCGATCGCCTCTATGGTCGCTACTGGGGAAGCTTGGCAGATTATGATTGTCTGCACTTTGAAGCTTGTTATTACCAACCCATTCAATGGGCCATTGGGGAAAACATTCAACTATTTGATCCAGGGGCAGGGGGACGCCATAAACGCCGTCGAGGTTTTCCCGCCACAGCTAACTACAGTTTGCATCGTTTCTATCACCCCAAAATGCAACAAATTTTGCAGATCTACATCGATGAAATTAATGCCACGGAGCAAGCAGAAATTGATGCCATTAACCAGGATTTGCCCTTTAGTAGAAAGGAAGTTAGTTTGGCATTAGAACAATAAAAGCTGACTCAATTATCCTGCTCACAAGACTGACAAAATAGCTCTCTTCTATTGGGGGAGTATCATTTCTACCAAGTCTTCTGGAGCTTCAGCAACTTGATAAAGAAGACAAAAGCAGTGCAACGTGAACTACTACTAAGAGAAATTTGCCGAGTTGATAATGAATAACCCAATCGCAGCAAGCTGCGGGGTATCTAGATAGGAAAAAGGGTCATCTGTTGTACACGAGCCTTCTCCTTTTC